>NZ_JANPLK010000045.1 GCF_031426495.1 Gemmatimonas sp.
GCACGCTCATGTGGGGAGTATACCTCGCTTTTGAGCGTTTCGAACCGACGGGTGTGTCACTACCCAGCCCCCGCAAAACGCGCCTGTCGATCGGCCGATTTGTTTCAAGGGGTCTGAGTCGTTGAACGGCGTTTCAACGACTCTGACCCCATGAACTGCCTTGAACTGATCATGCGTGCGCCACGCCTCGATCCGTCCGAGGCTCACCTTCGGATACACCACCCGTGCAGAACGTCATGAGCCGTGTGAAGCTGCTGGGCCTTCTCGCTGGCCTGCTGCTGCCAGCCTTCGCTGCGCACGGCCAAGGCGCCAACGCTTCCGTCGCGCGCGGGTCACCGACGGCGGAGCGACTCCCGATCTACGTGGTCGACCCGACGTGGCCGCCGACGCTGCCGAACGACTGGACCTGGGGTGATATCCGCGGGCTGTTCGTCGACGACCGCGATCACCTCTGGATTATTCACATGCCGTCGAGTCTCACCGATCAGGAAATCGGCGCGGCGTCCAAGCCGCCGATTGCCGATTGCTGTTTCCCGGCGCCACCGGTGCTTGAACTCGACGCCAACGGGAAGCTCGTGCAGGCGTGGGGTGGGCCGGGCGCCGGGTACACGTGGTTCAGCCAGGAGCACGGCATCTACATCGACCATCACGGCTTCGTGTGGATTGGGACGAGCAACGGCATGCACGTCATGAAGTTCACGCAGAGCGGCAAGTACGTGATGACGATCGGCGAGCCGGGGGTGAACAAGGGGAGCAACGACTCGACGCACCTGGGTGGGCCGGCCAACTTCTACGTCGAGCCCAAGACCAATGAGCTGTTCATTGCCGACGGCTACATCAACAAGCGCGTGATCGTGTTCGATGCGACCACGGGCGCCTACAAGCGTCATTGGGGCGCCTACGGCAAGCGGCCTGACGACACGGTGCGGTATGCGTATCCCGTGAAGCCAGCGTCGCCGCCGCAGCAATACTCCACGCTGCACGGCCTCGTGGGGACCAAGGATGGGCTGCTGTACGTGTCGGACCGACGCGGGAATCGGATTCAGGTGTTCCGGCAAAACGGCGAGTTTCTCATGGAGCGCTTCGTACGCCCCGAAACCGGCGGCGCGGGGAGTGGCTTCAGCCTCCAAGTTTCGCGCGATGCCGAGCAAAGCCTGTTGTATCTCATCGACGGCACGAACCAGCGAGTGTGGATTCTGCGACGGAAGGATCTGGCGATTCTCGATCGCTTCGGCCGGCCGGGTCGTCAGTCGGGCGAATTCATTCGCGCGCACATGATCGCGATCGATTCCAAGAACCGCATGTACACCGGCGAGGCGGGGAACGGCCGACGCATTCAGCGGTGGATTCTGCAGGGGACGCGACCGGCGGCCTCGGTTACACCGCCGAAGCCATGAGCGTGCGCGTCGCGGCGGAGTTCACCGTTCAATGGGGCGCGCTACTCCGCGAACAGCTCCACCAGCGGGAGCACGAACCCGGGCAGCAGCAGCTCCTCCCGAAGCACGTCGTCACCGCCCAGCAGGTCGTGCGCGCCATCGTCCCGGTAAATCGCGACCTGGCGCGTTCGCGGATCGACCACCCACACCACGCGGGCGCCAGCCTCGAGCCAGTCCCCGATCTTCGCGAGCACCGCGCCGGGGCGGTCGGACGGCGAACGCACCTCGACCGCAAGATCTGGCGCGAATTCGGCGTACCCGTCAGGCAGTGATCCATCGTAGCGTTCACGCGAGATGTACGCCGCATCGGGGGCGCGCACAGTGTCCGGGTCGTGCGACAGCCAGAAGCCGGCATCGCCGCAGACGAGCCGTCCCCGCGTGCGCTCAGCGCCACGCGCGTCGCGGTCGCGAGTGAGGTACAGGCGCAGCGCGCCCACGACTCCCGCTTCGATCTCGCCATGCCGGCTCCCGGATGGCTCACACACGAGCAGGCGCCCGCGCACGAGTTCCACGCGCTGGTTCGGCGCGGAATACGCCAGCAGCTCCTCGGCGGTCATCAGCGCGGCGGATGTCATCTCGCGCGGGATCCCCTGAAGCGTCGTGGAGTTCATGCGCCAACGATATGCTGCGGCGTCAGCACCCGGTCATCGCGGCGCAACGTCAAGGTACGCCGCGCGTTCCGCCGAGTCCACTCGGCGTTTCAACGACTCTGACCCCTTGAACTTCCTTGAACTACTTCGCGACCACCTTGGCGTCTTCGACCAGCACCGCGTACGTGTAGCCCGCACCCACATCGCGATTGAGGCGCACCGTGCCGGTGATCGTCACCGTTGCGCCCACCGTGACGGCATCCAGCGTCGTCACCGTGATGTCGTGCGTGCCCGTGGCGGCGGCGCCGCTGCCGTCTTGCAGATGAATCCAGTTCTTGCCCATCACGGCGGCATTGTATTTCACCACGGTACCGCGCACCGAGACCACCGTGTTGGCCAGCCGATCTTTCTGCGTCCACAGCTCCGCGATCGTTCGCGCGTTGGCACCCGTCGCCTTGGGCACCGGTGCGACCTGCGCGTCGGGGGCCGGCGGTGCGCCTGTCGTGGTGGGCTGGCCATCCGTGCCCGCCATCTCTGCGGGCATCGTACCGGGTGCGTCCAGCGACCCGAAGTAGATGCGGTCGAAGGTGCGCTTGAGCGTCTTCGACTCGAACTGCTCCATCAGCAGGGCGTTGTACACGGTCACCTGTGCACCAACGGTGAGCGGCGCCTCGAGCACCGCCACCCATAGCTCGCCCGTGGCCGTCTTGAGCCGGAGGTACACATAGGGCGAGACCGCGACCTGCTCCAGCAGCGTACCGGTGATCGCGTGGCCAAGCGGTTTGGCCGACGTCGCAGCCGACGTCGTGGCCGCTGTACGCAACGACGTGCCGGGTGTGCCCCCGTCAGCCTTGTCGCCGGCGGAACAGGCGACCGTGAACACCACGACGCACACGAGCGGAGCAGACCAACGCATGAGGACTCGCAAGAAGAGAGACGGATGAAATGTGGCGGTACGCAAGCGAATCTGGTGCCACGCCTTTATGGTGCCGGTGAACGCCGTACAGGAGAAGCCGGGCCGTCGAAATAATCGACGACGCGCTTCGCGGCCCGTCCGATCATGTCTTCCGTCTCGCCCAGCGATCCCGTCACACCATTTACGAAGAAGGCGACGATGATGGTTCCCGATCGCGCGTAGATCATGCCCACGTCATTCGCGATGACGGGGCTGTCACCCGTCTTGTGCGCCACCGGCACATCGAGGAAATGCGGGAGCCGTCGCGCGCCGGCCTGCTGGCGACGCAGCATCGTGCGCATCAGCGCGGCGCTCGAGGCCGAGGTCATCGTGCCGCGCTCGATGGCCTCGAGCAGGCGCCCTGTTTCGCGCGGATTCATGTCGCCCAACCAGTAGGCGTGGTCTTGCACTGGCAATCGGCTCCGACCGTCGGCGAGAATTTTTTTGTTGACCGGGTCGCGCACCATGTCCACCCACTTGGCCCGCGCGCCGGTGAAGAGCGACGCATACAGCTCGAACAGCGCGTCGCCCTGCTGCGCGTACTGCAATCCCGTAGTCTCCTCGGCCGTCAGTGAATCGAACGCCGGATTCACCAGCGCCAGAATCTTGCGGCGATACACGTGCCCGCGCGCCACCATGCTCAAGTGCGCAAAGCCCGAACGCTTGAGCCACGTGTTGAGACTGTCCACGCCGCCGACTCGCGTCAGCAGGAGATCCGTGGCCACGTTGTCGCTCGTGATCACCATCTCCGTGAGCAGATCCTTGATCGTGGGGGTCTGGCCGAGGTCGTGATACTGTAGCACACCGGATCCATCGCGCAGCTCGGCCCGACCGATTTCGACGCGGTCTGTGAGGCGGATCTTTCCCTGGTCCACCAGCTGAAAGGCGCGGACGAGGATGGTGAGCTTGATGACACTCGCGCTGCTGAACGGCTCATCCGCCCGCACGGCCGCCTCTTCACCGGTGGTGAGATGCTTCACGTACACGCCGGTGCGCGCGGGCATGCGCGCGAGCTCGGATTCGAGCAGGCGGGTGAGGCCGCTCGTGGTGGGCTGCGCCGCTGCGGAAGCACACGCGAAGGTGGACAGGGCGCAGAGCACCACCGCGGCGACGGTGCGCCGCATGAGCGCGTGGCCTTCGTTCGCAACGTGGTGAATCGACATCATCGGTTCCCGGGGGCGTTCAAGGGGTCAGCAGCGTTCAAGGGGTCAGAGTCGTTGAACGACTTTTCAACGACTCTGACCCCTTGAACTTGACGAGGGCGGGCCATCAGCCTTTCGGCCGGATGCACTCCTGAAACGGCGGATAGTCGCGGAGCAGTGCACGCAGGTCGGTCATTTCTCGATGCTCGCCATGATCGCGTCCGCGCGCGGATCCTTACGCAGCGCGTCATAGCGCTCGGCGCGGTTGTACATCTGTAGCCAGTTATCCGATTGCTTTACGGCCCGCGCGATCATGTCAACGGCGCCGGCATGATCGCCAAGCACCTCGAACGTGGCGGCCAGCACGGCCATGGCCGGCAGCTCGCCACCGTTGACGCGACGCAGATGGTTCATGGCGGCGCGCGACTCGGCGGGCTTCCCGGCACGGGCCAGCACGTAGGCGAGAATGCCTTCCGTCTGGTTCGGTCGATCGGTGGGGAGCTGAGCGAGGTTCCGGGTCAACACGGCAACCGCATCGTCGTGCTTGCCGAGATAGCTCAGGACCTCACCGCGTGCGTCCAGCGCCAACGCGTAGGTCGAGTCCATCGCGAGGATCGCACGCGTGGCCGAGTCGGCCTCACGATAACGGCGCTCCGTCATGAGCAGCTGCGCGGCCCACGTGCGCGCGATTAGTGAGGCGGGTTCCGCCGCTTGCGCACGCGCGGTCCGATCACGGGCCTCTTCGAAGCGGCCCATGTGAATGAGATTCAGCGCGTGCCAGCCCCAGAGCGTCGCGACACTGGAGTCGAGCATCTGTGCCCGCCGGTAGTTCGCGTCGGCCTCGAGATTCTCCCACAGGCTCGACTTCGCGGACCCAATCGCCCCCCACGCCTCCGCGACCGTTGAATCGAGGGCGATCGCGCGTCGGGCGGCAGCGATGGCAAGGGGGGCGGTCGTGCGCGCCGTCCCTTGCTCGTAGAACGGGATCGCCGAGATGGCCAACGCGAGCGCGCCCTGCGCACGGGCGAACGACGGATCGCGAGCCACCGCACGTTCGAACAGCGCGATGGATTGACGCACCGTTTGCGCGGTCCGTCGCCCGAACAACACCTGGCCCTGGAGATACCAGGCATAGGCCTCGGGGTCGACAGTCTCCACGCGCGTGGCCTGCGCCGCACGGGCCCCTCCCAGTGCGCCGAGCAACTTGGTGGCCACGGCGCGCGCGATCTCGTCCTGCAGCGCGAACACGTTCGTGAGCGGGCGATCGTACTTCTCCGTCCACGTCACCGCACCGTCTGTCGCCGACACGAGCGAGACATTCACGCGTACCTGCCCCGCGGCACGCTGCACACTACCGGTGAGCAACGAGCCCACGCCCAGTTCGCGCGCGATCGCGCTTTCATCCATGCCACGCGCCTGCAATGCACCGGCGCTCGAGCGTCCGATCACGCGCACGCCGGTCTTGGAGAGCGCGCGTGTCATTTCCTCGGCCAGCCCGATGCCGAAGAAATCGTCGGCCTTGTCGCCGCTCAGGTTGGCCAGCGGCAACACGGCGATCGAGCGATTCACGGCGGCCGCCGCCGCGTTGCTCGCGGTAGTCGGCGACGCACTCGGCGTCAGCGCGACCCCGACTCGCCAGCCTTTCGACACCAACGCCACCACGGCAGCGATGGCGATCACGCCACCCGCCAGCAGCATCACGTTCCGTCGTCGGCCACTCGGTACCGTGGCGCCGCTGCGTGCCGCAGATCCCGTCACCGCACTCGGCGTCGCTATCGCATCCAACGCCTGCAGCACTTCGTCGGCGCTGGCCGGACGATGCGTGGCATCCTTAGCCAGGCAGCGCTGCACGAGATCGTTGAGCGCCGGCGACACATCCGCGTTGCGCGAAGTGAGCGGCGCCGGTGTTTCGGTGAGATGCGCAGCGATCATCTGCGTGCTGTTCGCCTTGGCCGTAAACGGATGGGCACCGGCCAGCAGCTCATACGCCACGACGCCCCACGCATAGATGTCGGCGCGATGGTCCACATCGGCGCCCACCGCTTGCTCGGGCGCCATGTACGCCGGCGTCCCGATCGACCCTCCCGCCTGCGTGAGCGACGTGCTTGCAGCCTGCGCGGCCGCGTCGTCAAGCGTACGCGACGCACTCAGCGCTTTCGCGATGCCGAAGTCCGTCACCACCGCCGTGCCGCCCGACAACAGAATGTTCTCCGGCTTGATGTCGCGATGTACCACGCCCTGCGCGTGCGCATACGACAGCGCCCGTGCCACGTCGCGCAGAATGCTCACCGCTTGGCTCACCGTGAGGCGCGTGCCACTCGCCAGTCGCGCGCGCAGCGATTCGCCGGTCACGAACGGCATCGTGTAGTACGGCAGCGAGCCCGAGCTGCCGGTGCTGATCACGGGCACGATGTTCGCCTGCTGCAATCGCGCCGCCAGCTTGACTTCGCACGCAAAGCGTTCGGCGCTCACGCCTTCGGCGAGTTCGGGGGCAATCACCTTCACCACCACCGTGCGGCCCAGAGCGTTTTCGTGCGCCACGAACACCCGTGACATGCCACCGCCGCCAAGCTCGCGCTCGAGGGTGTAGCCATCGCCGAGGGTGGACTGCAGTTGGGTGCGGAGGTCGGTCACAGTCGCCCTCGATACTCAGCCACAAGGGCCGCCCATCGCGGGTCTCCATGCAATGGCGTGAATTCCAACGAATTGATCACCCCGTACAAGGTCGGCTCCTTTGTGCGCACGGCGAGCTGTAGTCGCGAAAACGCCGAGTCCACCGCACCAATTTGTGCGTAGACGATTGCTTGGTGCGAGAGTCGCAGTGAGTTCGACGCCACCTGCGCGGGGTTGATCGTATCGAGCAGCGCCCGCGCAGACGCGGTATTTCGGATTCCCCGCGCGTCTCCCCATATCTGGCCACACATCGCTTCCGGCTTCGCGGTCTTGATGCACTCCGCTCGCGCGTCCGCGAATTTGCGAGCAGCGCCGAAGGTCAGTTCCGCGTACCAGTGTACGGTGGCGTTGTCTGCGTTCTCGGCAACCATACGACGGATGACCGCCGCGGCGGAATCCACCCGTCCGAGGGCAAGGTACCACAGCGAGATCTCCTGGTGCACCACGGGGATAAGCGGTTCCAACGCCAGCGCGCGTCGCAATGGTGATTCGGCTTCGGCGACGCGCCCGAGCGCCAGCAGCAGTACGCCGCGCTCCTTCCAAGCCTGCGCATTGCCCGAGTCCAATTGGACAGCGCGCTCCGCGGCGGGCAGTCCGGCACTAAACCGCTGGTCTTGCTCATACACGGTGGCCAGTGCCAGGTGCGCATCAGACTGCATGCTATCCAGCGCGACGGCACGCAGTGCCGACGTGAGCGCAAACGCACTGGACTGCGCTCTCGACGTCGATTCACCGTAGTTCGGCAGATAGGCGATGGCTTCCGCCTGTCCGGCCCACGCGCGTGCGTACGATGAATCGAGCGCGATGGCCCGGCCAAACTGTTCCGCCGCACGTTTCAGATTGACGAGTCCACGCTGCTTGAGCAGAAAGCGCCCCAGCAGCTGCGCGTCGCGCGCATCGGCATACATGCTTTCCGGCCGCCGCACTGCCGCGAGGTCGGCGGCGCCCAGCGTAAGAGACAGTGCGCTGGCCACGCGCTCCGCGACATCGGCCTGCACCTTGAAGACATCGGTGAGCCGTTGCTGCAGCGGTTCCCCCCAGATCTGCGCCCCGGTGCTCACACGAATGAGCGCCGGCACGATGCGCACCAGCGTGCTATCGTTCGCACCGCGACCGCTCGCGCCGGCAATGCGTGCCCACCGAATGGATCCGCTCAGCGCGTAGTCGGCGCCCAGTTCGCGCGCGATGTCCTGCGGCGACTTGTTGGAGCCGCGGTAGCGCAACACACTGGCGCGTGCGATCACACTCAGCCCCGGTACACGCGCGAGACGTCCGGCAATCTCCTCGGTGATCCCGTCGGCGAAGTACGCATCGTCGGCGGCACCAAGGTTGTCGAAGGGAATGACCACGACCGTTTGCGTGGCGGCCGCCGTGGCCACGGGTGGCGTGCGCTTCGCGTACCAGCGGGTGCCCGCTTCGGCCAGTGCGAGCAGCAGTGCAGGCACGGCGACCTTCAACCACAGCGGTCGCGGCGGTCGCGGAGCACTTCGTGGCGGCGTGTCTACGCTCGGTGTGGTGATGCCACTCAGCCGCGAGAGCAGTGCGCTCGCGTTGGCCGGTCGCTGCGCGGGATTCTTCTCGAGGCACTGCATCACGAGCGCGCTCACCTCGTTCGGCACGTTCGATGCGACGTCGGCGAGTGCGCGCGGCGGCTCGGCGATGTGGGCCGCAATCAGTTGCGAGGTACCAGTCTTGCCCGCAAACGGATGCGCGCCGGACAACAGCTCGTACGCGACGACGCCCCACGCGTAGAGGTCGGCGCGCGCATCCACCGCTTCGCCAACCGCTTGTTCGGGGGCCATGTACGCCGGCGTGCCGATGCTGCTGCCGACTTGCGTGAGGGTACCGTCTGGCGACACGGGCGCGGCGCCGTCCATCGTGCGCGACGCACTGATCGCCTTGGCGATACCGAAGTCGGTGACCACCGCCGTGCCGCCAGACAACAGGATGTTGTCGGGCTTGATGTCGCGATGAATCACGCCTTCCCCGTGCGCGTACGCCAACGCGCGCGCGACATCGCGCAGCACGTTGATCCGATCGTGCATCAACAGCGTGATGCCACCGGCTACCTGCGCGCGCAACGACTCGCCTTTCACGAACGGCATCGTGTAATACGACACGCCTCCCGATATCCCCGCCGACAACACCGGTACGATGTTCGCCTGCTGCAACCGTGCCGCGGTCGCGATCTCACGCGTGAAGCGCTCGGCGCTCACGCTCGCCGAGAGTTCCGGCGCCAGCACTTTTACTACTACCTCGCGGCCCAGCGCGTTCTCGTGCGCCACGAACACGCGCGACATGCCACCACCGCCGAGTTCGCGCTCGAGGGTGTAGCCGGGCCCAAGGGTGGATTGCAGTTGGGCGCGAAGATCGGTCATCCGTGTCACCGGCGCCGCGCGATAGGCCACGTCATCGGCGTCGTGTTGCTACAGCGCGTCATGCCGCTCCGCGCGAGCAGCGCGAGGAAACGTGGGTTGTTGCGGAGCGGGATGGTGAGCGGGTCGCAGGTGGGCGTGATGAAGTAAAAGCGGTGGAACAGGTCGCGATCCCATGAGGCCTCCAGCAGATCCATCGCCCGGTCGTACTCGCCGAAGGCCATGGCCGCCATCCAGAGGTCATCCCGCCATCCGCTCCGGACGCGTTGGCGCATGATCTGATCCCGTCGTTGCTCGGCCTCGCGCCAGCGTCCGGCCGCAGCCAAGGCGAAGAGCTCGCTGCCCCGGGCTTCGGGAAGCACGTCAAGAACTGGTCGTAGCGTGGCGAGCGCGCTATCCGGACTGCCGCTGAAGGTCAGCGTGGTGGCTAACAGTACCTGTGGCCAACCGCTCAGCTGTTCGCGCTGCAGCAGCAGCTCGCTTGATCGACGCGCCCCGGGGAGATCGCCGCGGTACTGGAGCAGGCGCGCCTCGTGATTCGCGATGGGCCCAGAGATCGGGTCGAGTGCGCGAGCCCGCCCAAGTTCGGCCCACGCAGAATCGAGATCCCCTGGCATGCTCATGGCGACCGACAGTCGGAAATGCGCCAACGGATTGTTCGGCTCCAGTCGCAGCGCCCGATCGTAGTTTGCCTCTATGGCCGTGAAGTTCGGTCCTTTCCGCATCCTCACTGCGCCAAGGACGAGATAGGCATCGGCGACAGTGGAATCGAGCTGCAGCGCACGACGTGCCTGCGCATCCGCCTCCGCCAGCGTTGCGCTCACATCGAGCGTGTCCACGTAGTCGGGCAACACGGAGTATACCCCGCCCAATCCGGCGTAGGCACGGGCGAACTTTGGATCCCGATCGATGGAGGCGCGGTAGGCCGCAATGGCGCGCTGCAGTGAGACCGGATCACGTCGCGCGAACAGGTAGTTGCCCTGCAGGTACAGATCGTACGCCAGCGTATCGCGTGTGCCGCGACTCGCCACCACGCTGGTGGCGATCGTGCTCCCGCGGAGTGTCGGCGACACCGCACTCACGATCGCGGCAGTGACTTCGTCCTGCACCTGAAAGACGTCGCCTTTGTCGTTTTCGTAGCTGTTCTGCCAGAGCGCCTTGCCATCCGCGCTGCTGGTGAGCTGCACCGTGACACGCACCCGGCCGCCGGCGCGACGCACGGTGCCTTCAATCAGCGCCGCCACGTCGAGCTCCTGGCCAATGTCCTTCGCGCTGACGTTTTTGCCCTTGAAGGCAAAGGACGAACTGCGACCGGCCAGGCGCAGCCCCGGCAACTTGCCAAGGGCGTTGGCGAGTTCGTCGGTGATGCCATCGGCGAAGTACTCGTCTTTCGGGTCGCCACTCACGTTCACGAACGGCAGCACCGCGAGCGTTTCGATGGTCTTGGGGTTATCCGTCGACGCCATGCTGCCAGTGTCTGCTGATCCCGTATCCCGTGTGCGCGAACCCCACGCGAAAAGCGCCGCCACGCCGAGCAGCACCGCGAGACTCGCCGCAGCGAGCACGGACCGGTTCAAACGCGCGGGCCGCGGAGCCGCAGTCTCGGTGCTCGGCGTCTGCACGTTCGCCAGTCGCGCGAGCAGCGCATCTGCATTCGGCGGACGCTGCGCGGGGTCCTTTTCGAGACACTGCATGACGAGCGCGGCGACGTCGCGCGGCACACCCAACCGGGCCGCATCCAGCGGCGGTGGTGCCTCGCTGATGTGCGCCGCCACCATCGCCTGCGGCGTACTCCGCGCGGCGAACGGATGCGCGCCCGCCAACAGCTCGTACGCCACCACGCCCCACGCATACAGATCGGCGCGCGCGTCGGTGTTCACATCGCCCAGCGCCTGCTCTGGCGCCATGTAGGCCGGCGTGCCGATGGACGTGCCCAGCGAGGTGAGCGTGTTCCCCTCGGCCTTCGTGCTGGAGGCGGAGAGCGCTTTCGCGATCCCGAAGTCGGTCACCACCGCGGTGCCGCGCGACAACAGCACGTTTTCCGGCTTGATGTCGCGGTGCACGATGCCGCGTTCGTGCGCGTAGGCCAGCGCCTGCGCGATGTTGCGCAAAATGCCGAGCGCCTCGGGCACCGGCACGGCGCCCACCACCAGTCGTGCGCGCAGGGAGTCGCCGCGCACGAAGGGCATGGTGTAGTACGGCAATCCTTCACTCGTGGTGCCGGCGGCCAGCACCGGCACGATATGCGGATCCTGCAGCGCCGCGGCGAGCTTGATCTCGCGCGTGAAACGCTCGGCACTGAGCGCGGCGGCACGCTCGGGGGAGAGCACCTTCACCACGACGTCGCGCCCCAGCGCGTTCTCATGCGCTATGAAGACGCGCGACATGCCGCCACCACCGAGCTCGCGCTCGAGGGTGTAGCCGTCGCCCAACGTCGATTGCAGTTGACTGCGCAGGTCGGTCGTCACGAGGTCCTTACCATCCGAGAGCCCTGAGGCCCTGTTGCCACGGCAAGACGTCCACGTCTCCCAGGCGCTTGGGCTCCTTGCCAAGGTACCACACCATGCGCCGATGCGGCTTGCCGTAGTAGTCGGCAAAGCGCGCCAATCCACCCAGATCCGACGGCGCTACGGTGCGTGAGGCTTTGACCTCGATGGCGAACAGGTCGCTCCCGCGCTCGACGATGAAATCCACCTCCGCGCCATGCTCGGTGCGAAAGGTGGAGACCCGCGCGTCGTCGTCGAACGCCGCGGCGCTGTGCACCAGCTGTGTGTACACCAGGTGTTCGAACAGACGGCCGATGCGATCGGGCGAGGCCACGAAGTTCCCGAGCAGCCCATTGAGGACGCCGACGTCGAAGAAGAACACCTTGGGATGCTGCACCAGACGGCGGGTGGCGCTCTTGGCAAACGCGTCGACGCGATGCACCAGCAGCGTGTCCTCCAATACGTCAAGCCAGCGTCCAGCCGACATGCGACTGACCTGGGCGGCCGTGGCGATCTTGGCCAGGTCCAGGTGCGACCCCGCCCATTCCCCGATCACGGTGAGGAACCGGGCAAACCCTTCGAGACTGCGCGTCAGATTCTCGGCTTGGACTTCCTCGCGCAGATAGATGGCCGCGTAACTGCGCAGCGTCTTTTCGCGGTCGCGTACGTTCGACTCCGCGAGCACCCCTGGTAGCGTGCCATGCATGAGGGCCGTGCCGGTCGGGACGTCGTAGTCCATCTCGGCGCTGGTCAATGGTCCCATGCGATACGCGTGCAGCCGACCCGGCAACAGATTGGCTTCGCCACGACGGAGCTTCCGTGCGCTCGAACCCGTGAGGAGGAAGCGCAGGCCTTGCTGCGGTCGGTCGAGCAACGACTGAATGGTGTTGAGCAGACTCGGACTGCGCTGGATTTCATCGATGAAGATGGTGCGCATGGCGCCTGCTTTCTTGGGCGCGGGCAGCGCGTCGAGGCGCGATTCGAGTTCGAGCGGATTCCGCGCGAACTCGAGATACGTGGCCTCGTGCGCGAGGTTGATTTCGAGCGTCGGGTGCAGCGCGCGCATGAGCGTGGACTTCCCGACCTGTCGTGGCCCAAGCAACAGCACGCTCTTGCGGGCCGCGGCGAGGAGGGCTTCCAGTCGGCGGGAATACATGTGGTAAAATTACGCGGCTATTTTACCGCATGCAAGCAGCGCTCAGGTGGACGGCGCCCGAACTCATGCGAGCACGCAGTCCGTCTGCGGGAAGTCGTCACCCACGCAGAGCAGCGGCGCGCCGGCCACCACCGAGATCGCGTACGACAAGCAGTCGCCGAAGTTGAGTGCCGCGGGATGTCTGCCCTTGCCGTAGCGCAACCACGCGCCCATCGCCACGCCGAAGTGCGCTTCGGTCACGTCAACGACGGTAATGCCGCTTTCCTGCAGCACACGCGCCAACAGCCCCCGCGCGTCATCACGCAATCGGGCGGACAAGACGATGCCGGTTTCGAGGAGAGTGGCCGCACCGATCGCGAGCGACGACGCTTCGCGCATGCGCTGCAGTAATCGTTCGGCCTCAGGCTCCTGCAGCACGATGGCGACCAATGCCGAGCTATCGATGATCACGGGCGAATCACGCGCCGTCGGGTCCGTAGCCGAGGATCTGCTCCTCCTCCGCTTTGCTCAGCCGCGTGCCACGCACGGATGCGGGAATGGCGGGCCAAATCTCGCGTTCCAGCAGTCGACGGAGGCGGTCGGCAGGATGGAGATGCCCACTGCTCCGGGCGAGACGATCACGCCGTTCCTCGAGCGACCGGCGGATCGCCTCCGTCTTGGTCTCGCCAGTCAGCGCGGCCACCTCGTCGAGAAGCCGTTCGACCCGCTCGTTCTTGATATTGACGGCCATCGCTCCTCAACGGTATACAGTAATACAGAAAAACTACTTAAATAAAGAATCTCGAGCAAGCCGAGGACGAGGTTGGTCACTCCGGAGGGGTGCTCGACGCACCCGCCACCTCGGGGTACCCCAGCGTCCTGAACACCGGTTGCAGGCGAGGGTCTCCGCGCAGCCGGGGGCCGAGGTAGGCGTACATGCCCCACGCGAAGCGTACCTCGATTTGCTCCGGGTCCCGCGCGGCGCGTTCCATGACGGCAACCACGACGCTGTCGCTCCGCATGAACCGCGCGAGCGGAACAGCGGCGAAGGCTGGGCCGCGCGCGATCAACGAGTCAGTCGCCATCTCGCGTGTGGCGGGGTTGGCCCAAAGCGGGGCTAATCGCGCGAGTACGGCGTACTTGTCGGTGGCCGGATCCTTGAGCGCCGTGCGCAAGACCACGGCGGCTTCGTCAAAGCGCCCGCGCGCGAGCTCGTGACTGAACCGAAAGCGCCAGGCGTACCACGCCTGCGGCTGCTGCGCCAACCCCTGCGCGTACAGCGGTGCGGCGTCTTCCGGACGATCCTGACCGTCATAGGCGATGGCCAGGGAGAGGGTGATCACGTGCGCGAGCGGATCGAGCCGATGCGCCGCTTCCATTTCCCGCACACCGTCATCAAATCGACGATTCGCCATCAGGGCGTAACTGTACCACTGATGCCCCGTGGCATACGCGGGGCTGAGCGCGATCGCGCGCTCGAAGGCCGCAAGCGCCTCCGCGTCCCGTTCGCGCTTCTCGAGCGTCTCCCCGAGTGAGGCGTACGCCTCGCCGAGCGTCGGCGCCAACGCGATGGCCCGTCGAGCGGCGGCTTCTGCCAGCGGGAGTATGGAATCGCTCGTCACGCCGGGCACGCTGTATTCGCCGGGCACCGATAGCACATACGTATCGGCCAAGCCTGACCACGCACGCGCGTAGTTGGAGTCGGCCGCGATGGCCTTCTTGAAGGCCGCTGTCGCTTCGATCATCCCGGCAGTGGTGCGCAAGTTCCAGTAGTAGCGGCCCAGCAGGTACGCCTCGTACGCGGCAACGTTCGCGGTGCCCCCGACATTGCGCGACGAGTCCGGCACCGCGGAAAGCGTAAGACGCATGGCGGAGACGACCGCCCGCGCCACTTCATCCTGAACCGCGAAGATATCCGCGGCGGGCCGATCAAAACTCTGCGACCAGAGAATGGAATCATTCGCGATGCGCACCGCGCGGGCCGTAATGCGCAGCTGATCGCCGGCGTGCTGGATGCTGCCGGTCAACACCGCCGACACGCCGAGCAGCTTGCCGATGGCCTGGAGGTCGTTCTGCTTGTCGCGCACGGAGAACGCGGACGTGCGAGCCGAGACCGTGAGACCGGGCACCTTCGACAGTGCGGTGATGAGCGTTTCGGCGACGCCATCCCCCAGATATGCGCTGGACCGGTCAGGGCTGAGGTCGGCGAAGGGGAGCACGGCGATGGAGGTCGTGACGTTGGCGGCGGAGGCGACGCCGTCACGAGGGGCACGTGACATCCAGAACACCACCGCAGCCAGTGCAGCGAGGCCCGCCACGGCGGCGAGGCCGATTCGCCAGCCGGACCGCGCATGCGCGGTGGTCGCCGCACGCGACTCGCTGATTGCACCAGCGTGGATCGTGCTAGCGTGAATCGCGCCGAGAGTGATGCTGCCAAGGCGCGTCAACAGCGCGGTGGCACTCGCCGGTCGGTCGGCCGGATTCTTGGCCAGACACTGCATCACGATGGCAGCAAGATCGGGCGCGATACCAGGCATGTGCTCGCGCAGGTCGCGCGGCACCTCGGCCACATGCGCCGCGACCCACTGCGCACTGCCGGTCTTCCCCGCGAACGGATGCGTACCCGACAGCAGCTCGTACGCGACCACGCCCCACGCGTACAGGTCAGCGCGATGGTCGATGGTGTCGCCCACCGCCTGCTCCGGCGCCATGTACGCCGGCGTGCCGATGCTGCTACCGACCTGCGTGAGCGTACCGTCTTTTGACGCGGGCGCGGCGCCCTCCATCGTGCGCGATGCACTGATGGCCTTCGCAATGCCGAAGTCGGTGACGACCGCCGTGCCGGCCGACAGCAGGATGTTGTCCGGCTTGATGTCGCGGTGAATCACGCTTTGGCCATGCGCGTACGCCAGCGCTCGCGCGACGTCGCGCAACACGTTCAGCGCATCGGCGGGTGAGCACGGCGTGCCATTCGCCATCAGCGCGCGCAGCGATTCGCCGGTCACGAACGGCATCGTATAATACGGCACCCCGCCCGCCGTACCGGCCGCGAGCACCGGCACGATGTTCGCCTGCTGCAGCCGCGCCGCCGTCGCGATCTCGCGCGTGAAGCGCTCGGCGCTCACGCCGGCCGACAACTCAGGGGCCAGCACCTTTACCACGACGTCACGCCCCAACGCATTCTCGCGCGCCACGAAGACGCGCGACATACCACCGCCACCTAGCTCGCGCTCGAGGGTGTAGCCGGGCCCAAGGGTGGCTTGAAGCTGCGCGCGGAGGTCGGTCACGGTTCGATCCGCACCAGGCTCGGGATGACATCGAAGTCGCGATCATAGCTGCAGATCGCCTCGAGTCCCTCGTGCAGCACCACCGCCGCCTGGAGCGCGTCGCGCGCCATCAGCGCGGGATGGTGGTCCAGCAGCTCGCGGGCGCGATCGAGCATTTCCACCGAGATGGGCACGACGCTCGGGAACAGTTGCCGCGCGAGATCGTAAACCTGCCGTCCGTCCGTCCACCGTTTGATCGCGCGATACCGGTGCAGAATTTCCTGCAGTGTTTCCGCGTTGATCGTGGCCGCGACGTCGCCGCGCGCGACGCGCTCCAGCAGTCGCGCGCTGGGCGCCTTATGCGGATGCGCCGCGCCGGCCGCGTACATCAGGATGTTGGCGTCGATCAATATCATGGGCGGATCAGGCAGCGATCATGACGCACCTAGCGTTCGGTGCGCGGACGCGGACGCGGGCGTGACATGAGCGCCTGGGCGGCGGGCACGGATTCGTGTTTCATGTCGCGCGGCGACGCCACGGGCAGCGACAAGGCCGACAACGCCGCGACGGCCGCGACCCGCGTATCGGTATCGACCAAGCCGTATTGTGCGGCGCACGCCTCGCGCACCAGCTCGCCCAAGCTGGTGCCACGTCGCGCCGCGAGCGCGGTCAGTCGCTCGTGCGCTTCGGGCGAGAAGAGAATCGTGGTTTTCTTGGAAAGCTCCATATGCACCTCCGTAGGTGGAGCTTAGCGGCGGTAGCGGCTGGGGCAAGGGGACGCGGGTTTCAACGACTCTGACCCCTTGAAGGCCTTGAACGCCTTGAACGCTCCCGCCCCGCTCACCGCGGCCGCCCCCCGCTGGGCGACGTGAACAGCGCCACGTCCAGGCCGAGCGAGCGCACGATGGCGGCGAAACGCGGGGTGGCGCGGATCGGATCGTAGCTCGCATCAGAGAAGGGGATGAGCGCAATGATCGGTTCTTGGCGCGCGATGGCCCGCTCGAGTGCCGAGAGCGCCTGTGCCGAATCGCGCGCGCCCAGCCATGCGCGCGCGAGCGAATAGTTGAGGCGTGGATGGTCCTTCGTGCGGCTGGCCAGCGCGCGTGCCATGGCGCTGACCCGTGCCGTGTCGCCCGTCGCCCCGATGACGTAAGCCGCGGCGGTCGCATCCACGGTGTCGCGCGCCAGTCGCAGCGTCGCCTCGGCCAGACGGAGCGCATCGGCCTTCCGACCACCTCGTAGCATGGCGAGCACGGACAGCGACTGTGCCACCGTACTCGTGGAGTCCAATTCCCAGGCGCGTTCGGCGGCCGCGATCGCTTCGACCTGCCGACCGGCAACCGAGAGCGTGATCGCGGAGATCACGACACTCGGAAAATTGACCGGATCGAGGGTCGTCGCCTTTTGTATCTCACCGACCGCATCGTCCACGCGACCGATCGAGAGCAGCAGTCGGGAGAGGTAAAAGTGCGCCAGCACACTCTGCGGATTCAGACGCAGCGCGCGCCGCAACGCCGCGTCCGCGTCGCGCCACTGATACGCGTACGTATGCGCCACGCCGAGCGCAATCCAGGCATTGGCCGAGTTGGAGTCGAGACGGACCGCCCGCTTGCCCGCCGCCAGCGCCTGCGGAAGCGCATCGCGCAGGGGCGTGTTGGTATAGAGCCCCATTTGGAGCCAGATCAGTCCCAGCACGGCCTGCGCATCGGCGAACTGCGGATCCTTCGCCACCGCTTGCTGCATGTAGTCGAGCGCGCGACTCACGCCCGGACCACGCCGCTGATAGAAATACATGCCCCGCTGGTACAGATCGTACGCCTCGAGATCACTGGTGCCGCGGGCCGCCCTGGCTGCAGGCGCGGCACCGCCCGCCAGCGTGACCTCCAACTCGCGCACGATCGCCTGCGCGATATCGTCCTGCACCGCGAACACGTCTCGGGCATCGCGCTCGAAGCTGTCGTTCCAAAGTACCAACCCTGTACGCGCGTTGGTGAGCTGCGTGGACACGCGCACCTTCCCGCCGGCGCGGCGCACGGTGCCTTCGAGCACGCCGCCTACATTCAGCGCGGCGCCGATCTCCTGCGCCGACTTCTGCTTGCCGCGAAACGCCGCGGCGGAACTGCGTCCGGCGAGTTGCAGGCCGGGCACTTTACCCAGCGCGTTCGAGAGTTCATCCGCCATGCCCTCGGCGAAGTACGCGTTGGCGGTGTCGCCACCCACGCTTTCGAAAGGCAGCACCACGAGCGAGCGCACCGGCGATGCGCTGTCGGTCGCAACGGGGCCTGTTTCCGTGCCGCTGCGCGACGCGCTCGATTCCGTAGCCCGCGGGCGAAGCAGAGCCCAGCCACCGATAGCCAGTGCGGCCACCACAACGCCCGCCGCCACAAGTGGCGCGCGCCGCCGACTCGGCGCCGCCGCTTGCTCGACGCTGCCCGAGGTCACACTGGCTAATCGAGCGAGCAGCACATCCGCACTCGGCGGACGCTGCGAGGGGTCCTTCTCCAGACACTGCATCACCAGTGCGGCCACGTCCCGAATTACACCCAACCGGGCCGCGTCAAAAGTAGGCGGGGCTTCGCTGATGTGCGCCGCCACCATCGCCTGCGGCGTGCTCCGCGCGGCAAACGGATGCGCGCCCGACAGGAGCTCGTACGCCACCACGCCCCACGCATAGAGATCAGCCCGTGCATCGGTGTTGACATCGCCCAGCGCCTGCTCCGGCGCCATGTAGGCCGGCGTGCCAATGGACGTACCCAACGACGTGAGCGTGTTGCCCTCGGCCTTGGTGCTCGAGGCCGAGAGCGCTTTCGCAATCCCGAAATCGGTGACCACCGCGGTGCCGCGCGACAGCAGCACGTTCTCCGGCTTGATGTCGCGATGCACGATGCCGCGCTCGTGCGCATAGGCCAGCGCTTGCGCGATGTTGCGGAGAATGCCGAGCGCCTCTGGCATCGGCACGGCGCCCGCCACCATTCGCGCGCGCAACGAGTCGCCGCGCACGAAGGGCATCGTGTAGTACGGCAGCCCGTCACTCGTGGTGCCCGCCACGAGCACCGGCACGATGTGCGGCTCCTGCAGTGCCGCGGCGAGCTTGATCTCACGCGTAAATCGCTCGGCGCTCAACGCGGCGGCGCGCTCGGGGGAGAGCACCTTCACCACCACGTCGCGCCCCAGTGCATGCTCCTGCGCCACGAACACGCGCGACATGCCGCCGCCACCGAGCTCGCGCTCGAGGGTGTAGCCGGGCCCAAGCGCTGCTTGCAACTCGTCGCGGACGTTACTCATCGGGGATCACAAGGCGTACGAAGTCGGGGCGGCATCGGCTCAACTTACCACGCGACCCGACCAGACGGCGACCGGCGGCGGCGCGTGGACCGTATGACACGGCGGTGGTACCTTCTGGCTCTCATTGACGACTGTCCGTCCCTCTCCGCACGCACCCCACCATGCGCTCCGCCGCCACCCGCCACGCCCTTGCTGCCGTCGTGTTGTTGGCGTCGGCACGCCCCGCCTCTGCGCAGATGGCGCTCAGCGACAGTATCCGCATCGGGATCAATCGGGTGTTTGCCACGTGGACGGATGCCGAGGGCCCCGGTTGCGCGCTGGGCGTGAGTCGCGATGGAACGCTGGTGTTTCAGAACGGCTATGGCATGGCCAACCTGGAAACCGGCGCACCGATCACGCCGGCCACCATCTTCCATGTGGCGTCCATCTCCAAGCAGTTCACGGCGGCGGCTATGCTGCTGCTCGAGAAAGACGGCTCGCTGTCGCTGGACGATGACGCCCGAAAGTACCTGCCGGAGCTGCCGGACTACGGGCACCGTATCACGATCCGGCATCTCCTCACGCACACGAGCGGCCTGCGCGATCAATGGGATCTGCTGGCTATGGCGCGTGGTCGGTTTGATGAGAATCGCATCACCGAAGCCGACGTGTTGGAGATCGTGCCGAGGCAACAGGCGCTCAACTTCGTGCCCGGTACCGAGTACCTGTACAGCAACACCGGCTTCACCCTCGCCGGCACGATCGTGCGGCGCGTCAGTGGCGGGCCGCTGCGCGCCTTTGCCCAGCAACGCGTATTTGGTCCGCTCGGCATGACGCAGTCTCACTTTCACGACGACTACACCATGCTGGTGAAAGGCCGGGCGGCCGCCTATGCACGCGGCGGCGACGGCCAGTGGCATGTGAGTATTCCGAACTTCGACACCTACGGCGCCACGAGCCTGTACACCACCGTGGGCGATTTGCTGAAGTGGACCGCGAACGCCACCACGCCGGTGGTTGGCGACGCGCAGATGACGCAGCGCATGTGGACGAGCGCCACGCTGGCCAATGGTGACACGAGCGGCTACGGGCTCGGGATCACGCGTGAGGTGTATCGCGGCGCCACGGTCGTCGGCCATGGTGGCGCTGACGCAGGGTATCGCGCGCACATCGCCACGTTTCCCGCGCAGCGTCTCTCGATCGCCGTGCTGTGCAACGCCGCGTCCGCCGTGCCGTCGGCGCTCATGCGCGGAGTCGCGGACGTCATGCTCCGTGATCAACTCGCACCAGTATCGGAGCCGGTGCGTGCGCTCGTAACGCCGTCGGCGAAAACGCTGGCGCGCATGGCCGCAGTGTGGGTCGATTCCGTAACCGGTGCGCCGACGTTCATCACACGCCGTGGTGACTCGCTGGTTGTCGGGCGCGTGACCGGACCGGCGCTGGTCGCGCTGAGCGACACGACGTTTTGGGTCACCGGACAGCCCGTCGAGTTCATGGTGACGCCGAACGGGTTAGTGCGCCGGACGTTGTCGTGGCCGACGCGCACCCCGACCGTCCTCACACGCCGTGCCGTCGCGCAGTCGTCACGTGCGGCGCTCGAGCAGCTGGCCGGCAGCTATTACAGCGAAGAACTCGGGGCGACGTACGTCGTTACCGCCACGGACAGCACCATCCGGCTCAACACGCGCTGGGCGATCGAGCGGGAACTGCGCCCGGCGTATGGCGACACGTTCATCGGGGACTTTCAGGTCGCCTTTACGCGCGGACGTAACGCGGCCGTGAATGGCATGCTCATGAGCAGCGGGCGCGTACGGAACGTGCGCTTCGTCAAGTCCACGCGGTAAGATGTATTCGACCTCCCCTTTCACTCCCCAGATGACGCCCATGCGTACATCACTTGCCATCGCCGTTGCCATTGCGCTGATCAGCGTTCCTCACCGCGAGGCCACCGCGCAAACCTCGACGAAGGCGCCCAATGCGCGCACCGCCGTCATCGCCGTCGCCGACTCTGCGCTGGCCGCGATCACCCGCGGTGACGTGGTCGCATTCACCGACCTGATGGTGCCCGAAGCCGTGATGTTCCCCACGTCCACGCGCGATGGCGTCACCGTGTATCGGGTGCGCACGCGCGAGGCGCAGCGCAACGCCCCGATGACCGGAATCATCGAGCGCGGCTTCGCGCCGCAGGCCATGGTGAGCGGTGGCGTGGCAATGGTCTGGTATCCCTACGACCTCTACGTCAACGGTGCGTGGTCGCACTGCGGTGCTGACGTGTTCACGCTCGTGAAAAGCGCGGACCGATGGCGCATCGCATCGATGGCCTGGAGTGCGGAGCAGCCACCGGTGTGTGAGAAGCATCCGGCGGGGCCACCCCTGAAGCGGTAAAGACCACGACCGCTCGCGGTAAGCTTCAACGCGTCCGTCAACGACGCCGACCTCATGAATCACGGTCGCCGCGGCAAAACTGCGTGGCAAGCAACCTCGACTGCACGTCATTGGCGCCCCGAGATAGTCGAGCGCATACTTCGAACTCTGCCGCAACCGTTCGACTCACCGTGCGGCCTCTTGGCCGCGAACACGAGGAAGGTATGCGCATACTCGCAATTCTCACGGTCGTAGCACTAGTGGCATGTTCCAAGGGCGACACGCCGGCCGTGGATTCCACCGCCATGACGTCAACGATGGCCGCGGCTGCGGCCCCGCTGACCGCTGCTGACGTCGATGGATCATGGAATGGCATGAGCATGGGAGAGACCAGTGATTCCGTCACGCTGCGTTGGACGACAAAGAATATTGACGGCACCACGGGGACATTGATGATCGAAGGCCAAAAGGACGCGATCACGTTCACCCGCACCTTCGACGCGGACAGCATGATCGCGTCGAGCACGCCGTACGCCAACCCTGCCGACGCGAAGGGTCCGAAGCTGCTGTTTCGCTCGGTGGGTCGGCTGAAGGATGGCAAGTTGGTCGGCACGTCGGCCAACATGCTGGCCGACAAGCCGGATTCGGTGGTGAGCCGCGGCCGCTTCGTGGCAACGAAAGCGCCGTAAGCCATCGCCGTACTGCAACACCAGCGCGGGCCACCTTGCCGAGGTGGCCCGCGCTGCATTTCGGATCTCATGTCGCATACCACTACCCCGACGGGGTAGCCAGCCCGACCGTCGCGACGTATTTCAACACTGACAACGCGCAGACTATCATCATCGACCAAGGACCGGCGAATGCCAGTCGACGTGGACCACGAACTGGAGGTACTGCAGGCGCTGCTGGACGGTTCGCCAACCGACGCCGATTACCTGCTGCCGGTATTGCAGCAGGTACAGCAGCGATTCGGGTATGTTTCGCCAGCGGCGATCCGGTTTGTGGCGCAGGCGTTCAACCGGTCGCGTGCCGAGGTGTATGGCGTCGTCTCGTTCTACGGCGACCTCCGTGAGGAGCCAGTCGGCGACGTCGTGGTACAGCTGTGCATGGCCGAAGCCTGTCAGGCCGTAGGATGCCGGGAGCTGGCGCGGCACGCCGAGTCATCCCTGCAGGTGAAACTTGGTGAAACCACACCGGATGGTCGCGTGCAGCTGGAAGCCGTGTACTGCCTCGGCAACTGCGCGCTCGGGCCGTCGGTGCGCCTCGGAGGCGCCGTGCACGGCGGGGTCACGGCTGATCGGTTGGACGCGTTGGTGCACGAGGCGTTGACGACGGCGCATCGCGAGGCTGGCACAGTGACCGACCTGACTGATTCGAGCGACATCGTTGCCGCTCGAGGCATGCCGTGTACGGTGCGCGTGTTCGTACCGAACGACACCGCCGCGCGATCGGTCGGTGCGGATGCCGTGGCCGCGGCAATCAACGCGCTTGGGCTCGATATCGCGGTCGTCCGCAACGGATCGCGGGGCGCCTACTGGCTGGAGCCGCTCGTCGAGATCGATACGCCCCAAGGTCGGGTCGGGTTCGCCAACATCACCGCTGAGCAGGTCACAGCGTTATTCGCCGACAGGCGGTTGCCGAACGCAGACCATTCGCTCTCTATCGGCCTCGTGGATGACATCCCCTGGCTGCGCGACCAGCATCGCATCACCTTCCGACGCGTCGGCATCATCGATCCACTCTCGCTCAGCGACTACCGCGCGCACGGCGGATGGGCTGGTCTCGAGCATGCGCTCACGGTCACCCCGCAGGCCATCATCGACGAAGTGAACGCGTCGGGGCTGCGCGGACGCGGTGGCGCAGCGTTCCCCGCCGGTATCAAATGGCAGACCGTGCTCAACGCGGAGTCGGCCACCAAGTACATCGTGTGCAACGCCGACGAAGGCGATTCGGGCACGTTCGCCGACCGGTTGCTGATGGAGGCCGATCCCTTCCAGCTCGTCGAAGGCATGATCGTCGCCGGACTCGCCGTAGGAGCAACCCGCGGCTTCATCTACCTGCGATCCGAGTATCCGCACACCATTCACGTGATGACCCGCGCGCTGCGGATCGCGCGCGACGCCGGCGTACTTGGATCGCGCGTGATGGGTACAGCGAACGCGTTCGACATCGCGCTGCGCGTAGGCGGCGGCGCATATATCTGCGGCGAAGAAACCGCGCTGCTGGAGAGCCTCGAAGGCAAGCGTGGCGTCGTGCGCGCCAAGCCCCCGCTGCCCGCCCGTTCAGGGCTGTTCGGCCAGCCCACCGTCATCAACAACGTGCTGACGCTGGCGGCCGTGTCCGCCATCGTGGCGCACGGCGGTGCACACTACGCCGGCTTCGGCGTCGAGCGGTCCACGGGTACGATGCCCTTCCAACTCGGCGGCAACGTCATGCGTGGCGGCATCGTCGAGGTGCCGTTCGGGATCACCCTCACCGATCTCATCACGCGCTTCGGCGGCGGCAGCTACAGCAGGCGCCCCATCAAGGCCATCCAGGTGGGAGGGCCGCTGGGCGCGTACCTGCCCGAGTCACAGTGGGGTACTCTACTGGGGTACGAGCACTTCGCTGCCATTGGCGCGATGCTGGGCCACGGTGGCATCGTGGTGTTCGACGACACGGTCGACATGGGCGCGCAGGCCGAGTTTGCGATGGCCTTCTGCGCCCACGAGTCGTGCGGCAAATGCACCCCCTGCCGCATCGGCTCGACGCGCGCCGTGGAAGTCATCGGCCGCATCCGTCGCGGTGAGGCGAAGCGCAAGAACTGGGAGCTGCTGGACGAGTTGTGCGAAACGATGGAGCTGGGCTCACTCTGTGCGCTGGGCGGCCTCGCGCCGATGCCAGTGCGTAGCGTGATGAAGCATTTTGCCGGAGATCTCTGACCATGTCGACGACGACGGTGCAGCTCACCATCGATGGCATCGCGATCACCGTGCCGGCCGGAACGTCGGTCATGCACGCCGCACGCAGCGCCGGTGTTGCCATCGCCAAGCTCTGCGCCACCGACTCGCTGCAGGCGTTCGGCTCCTGCCGGCTGTGCGTGGTCGACATCGCCGGCCGCAAGGGACTTCCGGCCTCCTGCACGACACCGGTCGAGGAAGGCATGGTGGTGCGCACGCAGACCGAGAAAGTCGCGCGGGTGCGGCGCAACGTGATGGAGCTGTACATCTCCGACCATCCGCTCGATTGCTTGACCTGCGCCGCCAATGGCGACTGCGAGTTGCAGGATATGGCCGGCGCGGTGGGGCTGCGCGAGGTGCGCTATGGCATGGCCGGGGCGAATCACCTGCAGGCCAAAAAGGACGAGTCGAATCCGTACTTCACCTTCGATCCGGCCAAGTGCATCGTCTGTTCACGCTGCGTGCGCGCCTGCGACGAGATTCAGGGCACGTTCGCGCTGAGCATCACCGATCGCGGGTTCGGCTCGAAAGTCAGCGCTGGCATGAACGAATCGTTCCTGGCGTCGGAGTGTGTGTCGTGCGGCGCCTGCGTACAGGCCTGCCCCACCGCCACGCTCACCGAGAAAAGCGTCATCGCGGCCGGTCAGCCCGATCGCACGGTGAAGACGACCTGCGCGTACTGCGGTGTCGGCTGCTCGTTCAACGCCGAGATGAAGGGCAACGATGTGGTGCGCATGGTCCCCGACATGAGCGGCGGCGCGAACGAAGGGCATTCCTGCGTAAAGGGGCGCTTCGCCTGGGGCTACGCCAGCCATCGTGACCGGGTACTCGCGCCGATGGTCCGTGAGCAGATCACCGATGCCTGGCGCGAAGTCAGCTGGGACGAGGCCATCGCCTATGCGGCCGGGCGGTTCCGCGCCATTCAGGCGCAGCACGGACGCGGTGCCATCGGCGGAATCTCGTCGTCGCGCTGCACGAATGAAGAAGTGTATCTGGTGCAGAAGATGGTGCGCGCCGCGTTCGGCAACAACAACATCGACACCTGCGCCCGCGTCTGTCATTCGCCCACTGGCTACGGCCTCAAACAAACCTTTGGCACGTCGGCTGGCACGCAGGACTTCAAATCGGTGGCGCATGCCGATGTGATCGTGGTGATCGGCGCCAACCCCACCGATGCACATCCGGTGTTCGCGTCGCGCATGAAGCGTCGGCTCCGACAGGGCGCCAAGCTCATCGTCATCGATCCACGCCGTATCGATCTCGTACGCAGCCCGCACATTCAGGCGGCCTATCACCTGCCCCTCCGGCCCGGCACCAACGTCGCCGTGATCAACGCGATGGCACATGTCATCGTCACCGAGGGGTTGGTGCACGACGCCTTCGTGGCGGAGCGGTGTGACGCGAAATCCTTCGCGCAGTGGTGCGACTTCATTGCGCTGCCGGAGAACTCACCGGAGGCCACCGAGGCGTTCAGTGGTGTTCCTGCCGACGACGTGCGACGCGCCGCTCGCCTGTACGCCACCGGTGGCAACTCGGCCATCTACTATGGCCTGGGCGTCACGGAGCACAGCCAGGGCAGCACCATGGTCATGGGCATCGCCAATCTGGCCATGGCCGTGGGACAGCTTGGCCGCGAAGGCACCGGCGTGAATCCACTGCGCGGTCAGAACAACGTGCAGGGCGCCTGCGACATGGGTTCGTTCCCGCACGAACTGCCCGGCTACCGACATATCAGCGACGACACCATTCGCGCGCAGTTCGAGCAGTCGTGGCACGTGGCCCTCGACGCGGAGCCGGGGCTGCGCATCCCGAACATGCTCGCCTCCGCCACGGCCGGGCACTTCCACGGCATCTTCATTCACGGCGAGGACATCGCGCAGTCCGATCCGGACACGAAGCACGTGACCGACGCCCTGCGCGCGATGGAGCTGGTGGTCGTGCAGGACCTGTTCTTGAACGAGACCGCGAAGTACGCGCACGTGTTCTTCCCGGGTACCGCCTTCCTCGAGAAAGACGGCACGTTCACGAACGCAGAGCGGCGCATTAATCGTGTGCGACCGGTGATGCCGCCGCGCACGGGACTGTCGGAATGGGAGATCGTGTGCCGGCTGTCCACGGCCATGGGATATCCCATGGACTACCGCAATGCGGCCGAGATCATGGACGAGATCGCGTCACTCACGCCGACGTTCGCGGGTGTGTCGTTCGCGCATCTGGATCGCGTGGGCAGCGTGCAGTGGCCGTGCAACGACCGCACGCCGCTCGGCACACGCATCATGCACGAAGACGCATTCGTGCGGGGCAAGGGCCGCTTCCTGATCACGCAGTATGTGCCGACCGACGAGAAGTCGACGCGCCGCTTCCCGCTCCTGCTTACGACTGGACGCGTGCTGTCGCAGTACAACGTCGGCACGGCCACGCGACGGACGGCGAACACCGTGTGGCACGACGAGGACGTGCTCGAGATCCATCCGCACGACGCCGAGGTGCGCGGCATCGGCAATGGGGACCACGTGCATGTCGCGAGCCGGAAGGGCGCCATCACGTTGCACGCCAAGGTGACCGATCGCGTCGCACCGGGGATCGTGTATACCACGTTCCACCATCCTGATTCGTCGGCCAACGTGATCACCACCGAGTATTCCGACTGGGCCACCAACTGCCCGGAGTACAAGGTCACCGCGGTGGAGGTGCGGCCGGGTGACTGACGTGCCCTCGACCGAGGTCGCACGCGCCGCGTATGAACAGCGCGAAGTGTTCGTGTCGAACGGGCGTGGCGACACGCGACCGATCACATGGGGCATCGCCGTAGAAGCACCCGTCGAGATCGCACTGAACGGCACGCCGTGGACCGTCATGCTCGCCACGCCAGCCGATCTCGCCGACTTGGCCGTGGGGCTCGCGCTCACCGAGCGCGTGCTCCGCGACGCGCGTGCCGTGACGGACGTGGTCGTGTCGGAGTTCCTGCACGATGTCTCCGTGAACATCGTCGTGCCTGAGTCGGCACTCGACACGACGGCCGTTCGCTCGCGCTCGCTGTTGGGCAGTACAGCGTGTGGCCTGTGCGGCCTCGAATCGCTGGCCCAGCTGCACGCACGCGGAACGACCGCCATCACGGAGCGGCGCTACACCGACGTCGGCGACGCCGCCATTCTGCGCGCGTTCACCGAACTGCCGGCTCACCAGCCGATCAACGCCGCCACGCGATCGGTGCATGCGGCCGCGTGGTGCGGCGTGAACGGAGACATCGAACTGGTGCGCGAGGATGTCGGGCGCCACAATGCGCTCGACAAGCTGATGGGTGCCCGCGCGCGCGGCGCCGCGCTCGCGAAGCCGGGCTTCGTGGTCATGAGCAGCCGCTGCAGCTACGAGTTGGTGTACAAAGCCGCCGTGGCCCACACGCTGCTGCTGGCCACCGTGTCGGCGCCGACCACCATGGCGCTCGAATGGTCGACGGCGCTGCAACTGCCGCTGGCCTGCCGGGTGGGCGGCGAGTTTGACGGTCGGGTGGTGCGATTTCCTGCGGAGGAGACGGATGGAGGCTGAAACCCTCGTACGCATGGCGAATCAGATCGCCCACTTCTTCGCACCATACCCCGAGACGGATGCGATCGAGGGCGTGCGCGATCATCTCGTGCACTTCTGGGATCCGGCCATGCGAAAGGAGTTGCTCGCGATCGCCAGCGGACTCACGCCGGCCTCGACGCCGATCGATGCGCTGGTGCTGCGCGCCGTTCGGCAGCTGCGGCAGGGCGTCGACGAGTAGGGCTAGGACCAGCGCGCGTCAGTCCCAGTTTCAAGGGGTCAGTTTCAAGGGGTCAGAGTCGTTGAACGTTTCAAGGGGTCAGAGTCGTTGGAAGCGGGTCATGGCGACCGTTCAACGTCTCTGTCCCCTTGAAACTGCTGACCCCTTGAAACCCTAGCGTTCAACGACTCTGACCCCTTGAAACCCTACGCCGTCACGTGCCCCGTGCGTTCCAGCTTCCCCCACCCCGGCGCCCAGCCTTTCAACGCCGCGCGCATCGCCTTCACCAGCGCCAGATACAACACCTGCCGATAGGCAAGGCGTTGCAGCGGCACCAACAGTGCCTGCGACAACCGTTCCTCGGGCTCGAAGGCCACGCCCAGCACCGCCGTCACCGTATCGATCAACAAGAAGAAGGCGTACAGCGCCAGCACCGGCTCGGCGTGCACCCACGCCGCGTGCCACCCCAACGCCGGCGTCTCGACCGCGAGTCGCCCAATCGTGGCCAGCAACGCGATGTCGGCCGCGGGGGCCAGCAACGGGAAGAGCAGTTGAAAGAGCCAGATGTTGGGCAGCCCCACGATGCCGAGCGCACCGGCCGATGGCCGCAACAGCGCCCCGCGATGCTTCCAGGCGCATTGCAGCGTGCCGAAGCTCCAGCGGAATCGCTGCTTCAGCAGGGCGTCGAAGGTCTCGGGCGCTTCCGTCAACGCGACCGCGCGATCGGCCAGTGCCACGCGATGCCCGCCACGCAGCAGCGTCAACGTGAGATCCTGATCTTCCGCCAGCGTATCGGTGCGGAATCCACCGGCCGCCACCACCGCGCTGCGACGCCACGCGCCAATGGCGCCCGGCACCACCGTGATGCAGTTCAGCATGACGAATGCGCGGCGGTCGAGATTCTGGCTCGTCACATACTCCACTGCCTGCCATCGGGTGATCAAGTTCACCCGATTGCCCACCTTGGCGTTGCCCGCCACCGCACCCACCCGACTATCCGCGAGAGGATGCACCAGGTGCCGGATCGCGTCAGGCACGAGGAGCGTATCGGCGTCGATCACCACGATGATGTCACCCGTGGCGTGCGCGATCCCGTTGTTGAGCGCGGCCGCCTTGCCGCCGTTCACTTGCCGCACCACGCGCAGGCGCGGGTCATCGCTGCACTGTGCCGCCACGTCAGCGGTGTCATCCGACGAACCATCATCGATCACCAGCACTTCGAACGCGTCGTATTCCTGCGCCAGCACCGAGCGCACCGTGCGGGCGATCACCCGCCCTTCGTTGTACGCCGGAACAAGCACCGACACCATTGGCTTGTAGTCCGCGTCCTCCACGCGGCGCCCATACCGCGGCACGAACCGCTGCAGCGCGGCGAGGGTCCCGATCCCGAACATGCGCAGCAGTCCCAACACGAGCGCCACCAGGAATGCACTGACGATCAACGTTTCGCCCACACTGGCCATGCGCAGCGCGACGAGATTCAACACGCGCTGTGACGCTTCCCCGCTCGGTGCGCTCGGCGTACCCGCTTGCGGCGACACATTGAGCAGGCCGGCAACCGTGGTCGGCTCGTAGCCACGCGCGCGCAAAGAGTCGATCAGCGGCCCGAGCGCCGCCAGCGTGCTCGTCCGGTCGCCACCCGCGTCGTGAAGCAGGATGATGCGGCCGTTCTTCCGCGACAACGCATCGAGCGCGTTCGCCACAATCTGCTGCGGGTTGTCTTCGAACCAGTCCTTGCTGTCGATCTCGAGACCGGCCACGCGGTAGCCGAGCTCATTCGCCACCGCCATCGGCCGCAGGCGCTCGTCGGTACTCGGACTGGCATCACCGATGTACGGTGGACGAAACAACAGCGGTCGATGACCAGTCACCGCTTCAATCACACGGCCGGTCGCGGCAAGCTCCATCGAAATGGCTTGCTCGCTCAAACCCGCAAAATCGGGATGGCTCCACGAGTGATTGCCAATCTCATGCCCCTCCGCGACGATGCGGCGTGTCAGCTCGGGCAGCCGCTGCACCTGACGACCGACCACGAAAAAGCTGGCGACGGCGTGTCGTGACTTCAGCGTGTCGAGGATTGGCGCCGTAAAGCGGTCGTCGGGGCCGTCGTCGAAGGTGAGTGCCACCCGGCGCGACCCGGCGCCACCACGCGAGATCAGATAGCCACCGGCGGACTTCGTGATCGTCTCGCCTTGCACGTAGCCGCGCGCATCCACCGTGACGGACCGTTCACCGCGTCCCGACTGCCGTTCGACCGCCAGCACCTCCCCCTCGCCGACGATCACCGATACGCCGTCGTTCGGCAGGTCGCGCAGATCGCTGGGCGAACCGGTCCGCCCGGTGCGCGCCAGCACCCTCCAGAGCGTGGCGTCTTCGCCACCCAATCGCCAGAACGCAAGCCCCGCCGCACCGGTGGCATGGGCCACGGTGATCTGGTTCCACGCCGTCGCCGCGTCGAGATACCACACCGTGTGCGCGACCCCCTGCCCGTCGCGCCACGTGGCATACGGATTTCGCGTACGCCCGTCGAACCACGGCCCGCTCCGCGTGACGCGGCCGAGAGCCATCGCTTCACTCACGCTCACGGTGGCCGCTTCTTTTCGGTCGCTGCGCCAGTGGTAGCCGTACTGCCCGAGGCCCGCCAGCACTTTCTGCGCGGGAATGGCGTCAAGCACCGCGTCGAGGCGTGCCGCAAACCACGGCGCACTCGCCACCGGCCCCGGCTCGGTGTTGTCCGCATGCTCGTCGTACAGCATGGGGATCGCGTAGTCGAGCGCCGCCCCGTAGGCGGCCAGCGGATAGCCGTCACCTTCGCTGATCGGCAGCGCGGCCGACACCACCGCCCCGAGTGGCGCGAGCGCGCTACGCAGTGCCGCAATAAACGCCAGCACCTGCGGATGCTCGGCGGCCGGCACCAACTCGTAGTCGAGCGTGACGCCCTTGAGATCGTGGAGTCGCACCACGTCCATGAGCTGACGCACCGCGTGCGCCCGTGTGGCCGGTGTCCCGACCACGCTCGATACGAGCGTGGAATCGAAGCCCGAGGCGCCGAAATTGGTGAGCATGAGATGCACGCCGAGGTCCAATCGCCGTGCCTCGTCGAGCAGATCCTCATCGAGCGTGATCGTGATCTCGCCCGGCTTCCCGCGGCCGAGGAACGCGCCTTCCACGATGACCCAGTCGAGATGATCGCCGTAGCGCTTCAGCGCTGCGCGGCTGCCGGCGTCCCATTGGACGACGAAGCCGGCCACGATCGGGTCCGACACCGGCGTGCCGACATGGCGCGCCGTCGCCATGGGTGGGCATCGCGTCGCACAGGGACGCAGGGTCGAGGCGTCGGCCCGACCGACGCGCCGTGAGGCCAGACTGGTCGCGATGGGCAGCGGCTCGACCACCGGCGGTTGCAGCACACCGATGGCAAATGAGCCGCCTAGCAGAGCGACAGCGGCCCCCAACCCGACGAGGACGGAACGCAACGCGCGGCCGCGACGGCCGGAGGGATCGTGGAAGACAGGACGAATGGACACGTCTGGAGCATCGACCAAACACCGGCGCGACTGAATAAGATGCGTGGAATGCGACACGACCACTTGTCTCGCCGTGCTTGTGACGTCGGCGCCAACGTCCTACGTTCGCCGGATGCCATCGTCGAGCCACCCCGACCGCCGCGCCTTTCTGCAGGGGGCGCTGTGTACCGTCGCCGGGCTCACGCTGGTGGGTGGTTGCTCGCCAGACGCGCCCTACGACGATGCCACCCTGATGCAGCCGACGCTGTTGCCGACGCTTGGCCCCACGCGGGTGCGCGAGATCGGGCAGGCGTATCGTCGTGCCACCCCGGCCGAATCCACCGCGCCAACGCTGCGCGCGGCGATTGCCCGGGGTGCCCAGCAGCTCCGCGGCTTGCGGTGGTCGCCGTACCCATCGCTCGAGGCCCTCATCACGGCGGATTTCACGGACGGGCGTGTGGTGTTCCCCGCCGGATGGATGCTCTCGGTGAACGAAGCGCGTCAGTGCGGCTTGTTCAGCTTGCAGGGCTGAGCCGACCCACATGCATACCGATGCCTTGTCGCTCCCCGATGGCACGCGGCTCGACGGCGACCTCTGTATCGTCGGCGCCGGTGCGGCCGGCATCGCGATCGCCATGGAGTTTGTCGGTACATCGACCCGCGTGCTGTTGCTCGAAGGCGGTGGGTTCGACCTCGAAGGGCCCATGCAGGCGTTGTATCGCGGTGAGGTGGTAGGACGGCCATACTACCCGCTGGACGCGACGCGCCTACACTACTTCGGTGGCACCACGGGGCATTGGGGTGGGTTCTGCGCACCGCTGGATCCGATTGACTTCACCACGCGAGCCTGGGTGCCGCACAGTGGATGGCCCATCACGCGCGCACAGCTCGATCCGTTTTACGCGCGAGCGCATCCGTTGCTCGATCTCGGGCCGTTCGACTACCGCAGCGCGTTCTGGGAGCAGCAGGACCCGCGCCGCGAGCGACTGCCGCTCGATCGCACCGTGCTCGAGGAGAAGGTGTGGCAGTTCAGTGCCCCGACGCGCTTCGGCTCCAAGTTCCGACGCGCCTTGGTCGATGCGCCCAACGTGCACCTCTACACGCACGCCAATGTGGTCAGCGTGGTCGCCAACGAGAGTGCCCGCGCGATCGACGCCGTGCAGGTGCGCCAGTTCGATGGGCGCACGCTCCGCGTACGGGCCACGCAGTTCGTCCTCGCCTGCAGCACCATGCAGAACGTGCGTCTGCTGCTGGCGTCCAACGAGCGCGCCACGACGGGGCTTGGCAACGCGCACGATCAGGTGGGCCGGTACTTCGCCGAACACCTCGAAATGCCGGCCGGTACCGCCGTACTCACGCGGCCGCAGTCGATGCAGCACTACGCGTACGACTTCGGCGTCACCAAGGCACGCGCCGAGTTGCGTCTCACGGACGCGCAGCAGCAGGCTCGCGGCGTATTGAACGCCACGGTGGCGGTGGAACCGGCACCGGAGTCGGGCGAGGCCCGCAGCACGTTCGAAGCGGAATCCCCGGAAGATGTGGAGCTCTACCGGCGTGCCACGAAGGACAGCTTGACGGCCGACATGAAGTCCACCGAGCAGGTGTACGATGCCGAACGCGTTCGGGCAAAGCCGTTCTTCACGCTCATGACGCGGCAAGAGCAGGCGCCCAATCCGAACTCACGCATTACGCTCTCCAGTGAACGCGATGCGCTCGGTGTGCCGCGCGTGCGCTTCGACTGGCAGCTCACCGCACTCGACAAGCACAGCATGCGCACGCTGTACTCGAGCGTAGGCCGCGAGTTCGGGCGACTCGGCATCGGGCGCGTGCAGCTGCGCGACTGGCTGTTGAGCGACGACCTCACGTGGCCATCGCTCGTGAGCGGCGGCTGGCACGACACCGGCGCCACCCGTATGCATCAGGATCCGAAACAGGGCGTGGTCGATGCCGACTGCCGCGTGCATGGACTGGGCAACCTGTATCTGGCCGGCGCGGGGGTGTTTCCCACAGCGGGATCGGCCAACCCCACATTGACGCTGGTGGCGCTGGCGCTGCGGTTGGCGGATCGGCTGAAGGGGTAGGGGGTGGGTGACGCGCGGTGACGCGGGTTGACAGGGCATCCCTCGCGGTGGCGCGATGACGACCGTTCGTGCCGTTGACGGTATTATGGCGGCCACGACGCGATTGCCAGCGATCCTCTCCGCCATTACCGTAATACGTATTACCTAACTTACGTATTGCGGAGGAGTGCCATGCCCGTGTCCACGCTCACGTCCAAGTATCAGGCCACGATTCCCCGCGCCGTACGCGAGGCGCTGACCCTCACGGCCGGTGACCGCATCGAGTTCCTCATTGAGCGCGACGGGGTGCGTGTACGGCGCGCCCTGCCCGCCGACGCCGAGTTGCAGGAGCTCGAGGCCACGCTGGCTCCGGAATGGGATTCGGCACGCGACGATGCGGCCTATGCCGACCTATAGCCCCGGGGACGTGGTGGTCGTGCCCTTCCCTTTCTCCGACCGCGACGCGTCGAAGCGGCGCCCGGCACTGGTCTGTTCGGCGACCGCCTTCAACGACAGTTCGCACCATCTGGTGCTGGCCATGATCACCACCGCCGCGCACAAGAAGTGGCCAGGGGATGTACCCATTCGCGATCTCACGCCCACCGGACTGCCGGTCGCGTCCATCGTGCGCTGGAAGCTGTTCACCTTGGATACGTCACTGGTGCTCCGCCAAGCGGGCGCGCTCTCAGCGCGCGACCGCGCGACGTGCCGAAAGCGTCAGCCGATCGCGCTGTAAGACTGCGCACCGCCCCACGCCTCAGCACCCCACCACCATCCCGTCCTTGCGCGGATCACTCCCCGCCGCAAACCCCTTGGGCAGGCGCACGATCGCCTGTGCGCCGCCAAAGGCGACCGTGGGCTGCTCGATCAGCACGTGCCCCATCGCCACGAGCGGGTGGCGCACGCCATCGCCGATCGGCGGCTCGAGCGCCACGCGCTGACGGTCGTAGGGACGCAAGCGCGACGCATCGATGGCCGCCTGCACGTCCATGCCGAACAGGAATGGCGGATTGAGACGACGGCGCCGCTCGGCGAGTGTGGGTTCAAGGGGTCAGAGTCGTTGTTCCGACGGTACCAGTTCCGTGACCGCCTGTTTTGCTGCAACATTGTGGGACGAGACGGCGGACCCAACCGGCCCCGACCCGCCCCGACCCGCCCCGACCCGCCCCGACGCGACTGTCCTCTACCGAAGGAGTTGTATAACGATGTTGAGTCCTGCCTTGAGAATGCTTGTGGCGCTCAGCTTTGCGCTGCTGGCCGCTGCGGGTCATCCCCGAGCGGCGAGCGCGCAGTCGCAAGCCACCACTGGTGTCATCCGAGGGGTTGCAGCGCAGCCCGACGGCGCACCGATTGCCAACGCCGTCGTGACGCTGCGCAATCAGGAAACGAATCTTACCCGGACCCTCCGTACGTCCGATCGCGGATTGTTTGTCGCCACGCTGCTGCCACTCGGTCGCTACGAACTGACCGTACGCGCCGTTGGATTCGAATCGGTGTCACGTCGCGACATTGTCGTGCGGGTCGGTCAGGTGGTGGAGGCGTCGTTCGCGCTCGAGCGCCGCGCCACAGAACTGGCCTCCGTGAAGGTGACCGACAAGGCGGCAACCCCCGTGAACACCTCTCGCACCGAAGTGTCGTCCACGCTGTCGGAAGAGGCCGTGAAGAGTATTCCGAACAACGGTCGTAATTTCCTGTCGCTCACACTGCTCACGCCCAGTGTCGCCACCACGCAGGGGCCAGACGGCGACGTGCTCTCGATTGCCGGCCAGCGCGGCATCTTCAACAACGTCAGCGTGGATGGTGCCGACTTCAACAATCCGTTCTTCGGAGAGCAGCGCGGCGGACAGCGCCCACCGTTCACGTTCAATCTCGATGCGGTGCAGGAGCTCGTGGTCACCAGCCAGGGCGCCAACGCGGAGTTCGGGCGCTCGGCCGGCGGATTCGTGAACGTGGTGACCAAGAGTGGCACCAACACGTTCAAAGGCACCGTGCACTATTTCGGCAAGAACAGCGCACTGTCGGGCGATCTCAAGGGCAATGGCGTGACGCTCAATCCCGATTTTCGACAGCACCAGCTGGGATTCACGCTGGGAGGGCCGATCATTCGCGACAAGGCCTTCTTCTTCACCGCCTACGATCAGCAGTCGTTCACCGAAACGAAGCAGCAGAATCGTCCGCGCAGTTCCGCGTTCGACAGCCTGACCACTTTTCTGAGCACGGCGTTCGGCGGCGCGCTCAAGAATGACTTTGCGCCGATCGATCGCACCAACGACGCGCAGGTGTTCCTGGCCAAGATCGACGTGCGGCTGAACGACAGGAATCTCTTGTCGACCAAGTACAACTTCACCAACAGCCGTCAGGTGAACGGGACGTTCGACGTCGACACGTGGGGAGCGAGCGCCAACGCGATCGAACGCGGCTTCAGCAATGCCGTCAGCGGGTCGTTGGCGAGCCAGCTGACCAACACGCTGTCGAACGAACTGCGCTTTCAATTCTCGCGCGAGGACCGGCCGCGGGAATACGACGCGCCGAGGCTACCCGGTGGTCGCGACTTTCCCGATATCGCCATGGACTTCAGGAGTGCGTACCGCCTGGGCCGTCCGTTCTTCATTCCTGTGGAGTACTACGACACCCGCGTACAGTTGCTCGACAACGTGAGTGCCGTGCGCGGCAATCACCTCTTCAAGGCCGGCGCCGAGGTGAACTTCGTGAACTCGACACAAACGTTCGTGGGCTTCGCGAACGGTCGATTCATCTTCAACAGCGTCTCGGGATTCATCAATTACGCGCGGCAGGGCAATAGCTACGTGCAGTGCTCCAACGGCACGTCGAACAACAACGGCGCATGCCCGGCCGGCAGCACCATCAGCGGGCCGGTGTTGCTATATCTGCAGCAAGCGGGCGTGGGCGGACGCACCGTGGAACAATCGGGGACGCAGTCGCTCAAGCAAGTCGACATGGCCGTCTTCCTCCAGGACACATGGAAGCCGTCACCCAACCTCACCGTGAACTACGGGGTGCGGTGGGAAGGACAGAAGCAGCCGGAAGTGCTGACCGACCCGAGTCAGGTGTTCTTCGCGCCCTTCATCGGCAAGACGGTCACCAATTCGACCGGGAGCTACACCTTTCCCTCGGATGGCACCATTCCGTCTGACCTCACGATGTTCCAGCCGCGGTTCGGCGTGGCCTGGGATCGGGCTGGTGACGGGCGGGAAGTGCTGCGCTTCTCGGCCGGCGTGTACAACGCACGCGTGGCAGCGCTCAACTTCGCGTCGGTCCGCAACAACAACGGCTCCATCGGTCAGACGATATTCCGTAACAGCGAACTCACGGGCATCCTTGGCCGTCCGCCGCGCATCGACGAGCTGTTGCCAGCACCGGCGGCCAACAGCGTGCCGTTCCAGCCGGGCATCTTCGTGGTCGACAAGGACTACAAGAATCCTCGCACCTTCAGCACGTCGACCGCCTATGAGCGCGCGTTCGGTCCGCAGGGGCTCGTTGCCTCCGCGTCGTACACATTCGCCAAGTCGGATCGACTCACGCGATTCGTGAACCGCAACGATGCGGTATTCGGTCGGCCGTTTGCCACGGGCCTTCCGAACGGAAACGGCATCGGCGATCTCACCACGGTGGAGAGCAGCGCCCGCAGTGAATACCATGGCCTCACGGTCGGGCTGGCGCGTCGTACCGGCACGGCGCTGCAGTTCGATTTCAACTACACGCTCGCGTCGGACAAGTCAGACGACGACAACGAGCGCGACCCGTTCGTGTTCCGCTACGCCAACGCGAATCGGCTGGACCGGGAGTTCGGCTACAGCGATCGCGATCAACGTCGCCGGATCAACTTGTATACGATCTCGCGGTTACCCGGGGCGTTTCTGCTGAACAATCGGGTGAGCTATGCGTCGGCACAGCCCATCAGCGAGAAGTGTGAGAACAATCGGCCCAGCGGCAAGCGCGCGGCCTCCGCGAGCGACCGCGTCTGCGCGAACGGTACGATCCTGGACCGCAATACCTTGCGCCGTGGCAACGAGTTCGCCACGTGGGATCTCAAGTTGTCCCGTCCCGTCAAACTCAAGCGCGGACAAAGCATCGAGCCCACGCTCGAAGTGTTCAACGTGCTCGGCCGCAACAACTTCCGCGACCCCGCGTTCGGATCACTGCTGTTCAACTTCGACGGCACGATTCGCAGCGGGCTGGGTGATCCACGACAGATTCAAGCGGGACTGCGGTACGCGTTCTGATCGCCCGCTGGTCGAAGCGTAGCTCGGCGCGTAGTAGGGCGCGTTGCATGGCGCGGCCAGTTCGGCCGCGCCATACAACGCGCCGAGCATATCGGGGAAGGCGGTCATGATCGACCACCCTGGCGAATGAGATCGCGCATTTCTTCGCACCGCACCCGGGACCGACGTGATCGAGGGCGTGCATGATCACCTCGGTCACTTCCAAGATCCGGCTATGCGAAAGGAGTTGCTGAGCATTGCAAGCGCCAGTATTACTGGGTATGATTTGATATGTCTTCACGAACGCCATATGCTCGAATCGCCATCACGCTGCCCGAAGCGGACCTCGCGGCCGCCGATCGGCTGGCGAAGCAGCAAGATCGGTCTCGCAGCTGGATCGTGGCAGAGGCGGTGCGCCGGTATGCGGCTGAGGTCGAGCAGGGCGAGCCGGCGGACGCTCTTGGCAGTTCACGGCGCGCGCAACTGCTTCGTGACGTAGCGATGACCGCGGAGGAGCGGGTGCACGAGGCAGAGGAGACGTCGCGCGTGTCGGAACAGGTCACCGCGCCACGCACCTTCGCTTCCTTCGACGAGTTCCTGGCGTGGCAACGTGCTGGTGGCGGCTCGGCGTGACAGCCCCGAGCAGTCGCGTCGCGCAGGTCTGTCGGCTGTTGAACGCGGAGGAGGCGCGCTACCTGGTGGTTGGCGCCATCGCGATGCAGCTCTGGGGCACGACGCGAGCGACCCGCGACGTCGACATTCTGATCGACCCGACCCTGGAGAATGCCGACCGTGTCTTGCGGGCGTTGGGCCACCTGCCCTTCGGTGTCGCCGCAGAATTGACGGCGGCCGACGTCATCTCGCGTGGTGTCACGATGATCGGTGACACACCGAACGTTGACATCCTTACCCGAGCTTGGAATCTCCAGTGGCGCGACGCGGAGCGCGATGTCGCCGTGTTCACCGTAGACGGTGTGGCTGTACCGACCGTCTCTATACGAAATTTGATCGAGTCAAAGCGGACTGGGCGCCTGCAGGACCTCGCTGATATTCAGGTGCTCGAGGAACTGCAGCGCTTGCGTAGTTCATGGGGTCAGAGTCGTTTTGTAGGGGGGGGGGCGAGGGGGGAACAAAAAGAAACCCCACAAAAAAAACCACCCCAGAACCCACCACCCCACCC
>NZ_JANPLK010000046.1 GCF_031426495.1 Gemmatimonas sp.
CGCACCGCTTCCTGCTTGAATTCGGCACTAAAGATCCGCCGCGTCCGCTTGATCGATTTCGCTGCCTTCGCCATCGTCACACCTCCACTCCGACAATCTACGCGGAGTTAGCTTGGTGTCCGGAAAGCCGAGTCAAGTCCACTTGACGTCGACGAGCCGCTCCGAGCGAATGCCGCGCCTCGGCACTACGCTCAGGCATGACGAGGGTATCGCGCTGATTCGCGAGTATCTCGCGCGGCGCTAGTGTCGTGAGCTTGGGGTTCGCGGCAGAAGCATGGCCAAGGACTTCTGGCATCCGGCAAGGCAAAACCGCAGTAGTGTGCAACGCGCATGCTGCCGCAACTGCTCGCAAAGCGTTGCAGCCAGCGTCCGCAGAGAGCAAGCCTGACACTCGTAGAGCCACTGGCTGCAGCAATGCCAGAGCACGCGAGCGGCTAGGCTGAGTGCGCTTAACACGTTCATCGTGCAAGACACAGGGAACCGAGGCGATGTACCGCGCTCGTGCTCGCTCGCACGGCGATCGTCCTTCAGCTCTGCTATGCAGCGTGGGTTCGGCTCTTCGCGGTAGCGGGCCCGACGAGGTGTCGCTCGCTTGCGCATCATGGCGCAACACTTGCGGCGACGATGTTGTGGTCTCACACGCCGAGTAGTCTTCCTTGAAAAGCGCGGATGTAGCAATGAAGGTTCAGGCATACGTATCGTTCTACGGTCGCTGCGAAGAGGCCCTCGAGTTCTACCGAACAGCGATTGGCGCTGAAGTCACGGCTCTCTTGCGTTGGAAGGATCACCCGGACGAGACAATGACCACGCCGCCCGGGTACGCAGAGAAGATCATGAATGCGGTGTTCCGCATCGGCAACACCGAGCTCATGGCCGATGACGGTATGGGTGAAACGCGCGCTGAGTTCAAGGGGATGACGCTCGCGATCGAAGTGAGTGACGACGCGGAAGCCCAACGTGTCTTCGCGGCCCTCGCTGAGGGCGGCACGGTCATCATGCCACTGATGAAGACATTCTGGACCTCGTCGTTCGGGATGTTGACCGACAAGTTCAGTGTGCCGTGGATGGTGAACGTCGCGATACCCCACGCGTAAACGACCATTGGAGAAGGATCGCCGCGCACGCCAACGGACTCGACGGAAGCGCTCGCATCGTTCCGAGTCCGGAGACCAACACGATGCCAACCTATGTCGACCTGGACGGTGTGCGAACGTGGTACGACGAAAAGGGGACGGGCGATCCCGTCGTGCTGCTTCATCCTGGCGGTGCCGACTCCCGAGCCTTCGGACCGAACCTCGAGGCGTTTGCCGCTCGGTTCCGCACCTTCACGCCAGATCGGCGCGGCCACGGTCATACCGCTGACGTCAGCGGCCCGATCACCTTCGACCTGATGGCCGAGGACACGATCCGCTTCCTCGAACGGGTCGTCGGGGCCACGGCGCGACTGGTTGGCTACAGTGACGGTGCTATCGTGGCACTACTCGTCGCACGACGCCGACCCGATCTCGTCTCGCACCTCGTGCTCGTGGCTGGCGTCTTTCACAACGATGGATGGCTGCCGGGCGTCATCGACACGCACACTGCGCCGCCGACATTCATGGCTGCAAGCTACGGCGAGGTGTCGCCTGACGGCATCGACCATTACCCCGTCGTCGTCAAGAAGCTCGCGCATATGCGTCTGACCGAACCGGCATTGACCACTGATGATCTCGCCGCGATCGGGTGTCGAACGTTGGTGATGTTGGGTGACGACGATGAAGTGCGCTTGGAGCACGCCACCAGCCTCTATCGGGGGCTGACGCAGGCTGAGCTCGCGGTCGTTCCGGGTACGTCACACGGACTGCTCGTTGAAAAGCCGGAGCTTTGCAACAGGATCATCAACGACTTCCTCTCCATCGAGCCGGTGCCGACACTCGCTCCGATCCGTCGCGCGAACATGCACAGGGCGGCGCCTCACACCTAGCGCCGGGCGCTGCCGAATGCTCAGTGCATGCGTTGACACGGTCTGCGCTTCTCACTCAACCACAAAACCAAGCAAGAGCAACTATGTCTCTGTATGGTACCCAGCAACTCGTGGACGGCATGCGCGCCGTTCGACAGAACACGATCTTGATGGCGGGCGATGTTCCGGAGGAGCACCATGCGTTCCGTGCTACCCCCGAGACGCGATCGGTCGCCGACACGCTGGTCCACATTGCGTGGCTCTGGACGGCCGATCATTTGATGCATGAAGAGCTGCGTCTTGATTCCCTCGATGGGTTCGACTTTCCGGCATTGCTCGCGACGTCAGCGGCCGAGGAGCGCGTTGCGCGGTCGAAGGCGGAGATCATCGACATGCTGCGCGGCGAAGGCGAGCGAGCAGCGAGGTGGGTTGAAGGACTTTCCGACGCATTTCTCTCGGAACGGATCAGCTTTCCTGGCGGCGGCTCAGCAAGCCGCTTCGAGATGCTCCTTGGTACGAAGGAGCATGAGCTCCAGCATCGGGCGCAGCTAACGGTTCTGCAGCGTATGGTGGGGATTGTGCCGCGGTCTACGGGGCTGGCGTAACAATCCGCGCCAGCGGTGATAGCAGGCGAAGGATCGCTTCATTCCTCAGGATTTCTGAAAGCCCCAAGCAGCCTAACCGCCGCGGAAGTTATGACTGCGGGCTGGCACAACATCTGCTCTCGCATTCGCACGTCGGACCGCACGCGCTTGCGTCGTGTTCGCGCCCTCCTCATGCCGGTGCTCTGTCCAATGATGCTTACGACGATGTATCTCAGCGTGCTCGACCGCGAAGTCGAGCGAACACGCCGTGCGTTGCTCCAAGTCCCGGACGGCCAAGACGCCTGGAAGCCGCATGACAAGTCGATGGCGCTGGGCCAACTCGTCGGGATGATCGCGTCGATGCCCTCGTGGGTGGCGTTGATGATCACAGCGGATGAATTCGACGTCGCGCCCGTTTCTCCGCAGCACGAACCCCCCGCGGCGCTCGAGAGCATGTGGACGCTGAAAGCGCACGGCGACGTGGTAAGTATCGCCTCACGCGTGGACATGATCAGCGATACGTTCGGGCACCTCGCGCATCATCGAGGACAGTTGACCGTCTATTGGCGACTCTTGGGGGCAACCGTGCCCGCGCTCTATGGACCGTCGGCCGACAACGCGCGTTACACGTAGACCAGATCCGAACGCGAGCGTTCGACGGCACTCACAAATTCGAACGGGAGACTTCAGTGTCGCACAGCGAGATCGAGGTCGCCCCAGTGCGCGACCACAAGCACCGAGCGCTCAACGTGTTCTTGGGCGAATGGCGGGCCGAAGGGCAGTCGTACGGCAGTTCGCATCAGCCCGTCGAAGATCCGAGAAGCGCCGCTGAACTTTGGGTCAGCGCTCACACCGGCCAGTGGCACACCGGGGAGTATTTCCTCATTCAGGACGAACGCGCGGTGATCGGCGGCAAGCCGTTCGACACGCTCAGTGTGATGGGGGTTGATGCCAACACCGGCCATCACTTCGCGCGCACTTTTGAAAACCACGGGTTCTATCGCCACTACGACGTTCTCGTTGACCGACGTGTCTGGACCATCACCGGAGAACGGGAGCGGGCGCAGATAGAGTTCAGCGAAGATGGACGCACCCAGACGATTGCCTGGGAGTGGCGCCCGAAGGACCGATGGCTCCCGCTCTGTGATCGTATTGCTCGACGACAGGACTGACATCCGCTTGAACCGTCGCTGACTGCCGCGGCGTCGTGGCGCTCGGCTGAAAGGTTCGCGCTCCCGTCGACGGCGGGATCTCAAAACGGTTTTGCCGACACACCTCCCAGGAGGTGTGTCCGTGGAACGTGTCGTTCACGACTGCGCTAGGTGAAGCGGCGTTAAAGGTCAGCGCAATCAAGCGCGCGAAGCTGTGAATGCTCAAGCGAAACGCGTGCGTGGTGCTGGGCAACATCGGCACTCACGAGGATCTCGCGGTACTCGAGGCGATGCTGGTGCATGAACACGAGATCGTGCGCGGGCATGCGGCGTCGGCGATGGCGCGGTTGAAGACGGACCGCGCGACGTGGAGTGACACGCGACTGACGCCGGGTCGCCGCATGCGCGCGCCGTAGCCATGTTGCGACCGTTGCAACCTTCGCTGCCTACGGCCCCAGCGCTCCGATCGGAATCACGTGCACACCATCGGGACGCCGATAGCCGTAGCCTGACGCCGTGATGACGCCGAGCGCGGCGGGTGCACCGCACTTCGCCGTATCGACCCGCGTCGCGAAGGTGAGCAGCGAGGCCGCCGCCGCATCCACCTGTCCCTGCCCAAGCTTCACCTCGAAGGCCGCCCACCGGCCATCGGACACTTCGACGATCGCGTCGACCTCGAGTCCGGTGTTGTCACGATAATGCAGCACCGGGGCATCCGACGCTTGCGCATATACGCGCAGGTCGCGCACCACGAGCGATTCGAACAGCAGCCCAAGCGCATTCAGGTCGGCGAGCAATCGCGCTGGCGTCGCTCGCAGCGCAGCGGCCGCCAACGACGGATCGACGCCTAGGTGGACACCCAAAACCGGCCACTCGTGGACACCTGAAAACCGGCCACCACGACCGATGAGCTGAGGCGTTGACGGCGGTAGGCCCC
>NZ_JANPLK010000047.1 GCF_031426495.1 Gemmatimonas sp.
CGCACCGCTTCCTGCTTGAATTCGGCACTAAAGATCCGCCGCGTCCGCTTGATCGATTTCGCTGCCTTCGCCATCGTCACACCTCCACTCCGACAATCTACGCGGAGTTAGCTTGGTGTCCGGAAAGCCGAGTCAAGTCCAAAGACAGTGACGGTCTCCAGCGAGGCGAGTACGTGTTATGACGAGTAGTACAAATATCGCGCCCAGAGCTCACTCCGTGCTCGACGCCGTCCTCATGCTTTCACCTTCTCAGGTTCTTTGCTGCGGATCTCGTACGAGGTCTCGCTTTAAGGTACGCGTCCAGCGAGATGGTCGCACTAAGGCGGTGTCCATACGGCCGACTGCACCTCTCCTCAAAAAAGGTGATTTAGTATGAGGGAGTCGCAACGGCGGTGCTTTCGTATTCTAGCGGTAGTCGTGCTCCCTCTCGCGCTGCAAGCCTGCGGATGCGATACGAGCGGCTGCGTTGACGGCCTCAATGTGAGATTCGCTTCTGCCCCGCCTGCTCCGTGGAAGGTCGAGCTGCTCGTGAACGGAGTGCTTCCGAAAGCGTCATTCGCCACTAGCTGTGACGGTACACGAGAGTGCCCATCCGGAGCGTTGTTCGATACGGACGTGCGTGACGGGTTGTCCGTGCGCATCACCACGGCCGCCGGCGTGCGAACGACCGCTTTGCCGCGCATCAACTATGCAAAGCCGTCGAGTTCGAACAACTGGTGCGAGGAATGTCGCGGCAGCGCGGAAGTGACGGTGCCGGTGCCGGTGCCGGTGCCGTAGCCGTCGTGCGCGGATTCAGTACTCAGTGAACTGGCTTCAGAACTCTGATCGGTATAGTGGTCGGAATTCAGCAGCAACAGTGCTCAGTACCGAGCGGGTTTCGTGGAGCTGACGGTTCTCGAGGCCGTCGCGCGCCGTCGCCCCATCGAGTCCCTGCCGCCGCACACGCAGTCAGGAAATGCTCGGCACTGAGCACTGTAGCTGCTCGACTCTGACCACTATACCCAGTCTGACGCCTGTCGCCAGAACACTGGCTACTGTGCAGTTCCAGTCAGCTCGCAAAAACAGCTTTCAGCCGCCCCACCGCCCACGCCAGATCTTCTCGGCTCACCACCAGCGGCGGCGACAGTCGAATCACCGTATCGTGCGTTTCCTTGCACAGCATTCCGTGCGCTTTGAGCGCCTCGCAATACGGCCGCGCTTTCTCGTGCAGTTCGATCGCGATCATCAGCCCGCGACCGCGCACGGCCTTGATGGCAGGATGGCGCAGCGTGCGCACCTGCTCCAGGAACCACGCCCCCTGCTCGGCCGACCGTTCCACCAAATGCTCGTCTTGCAACACGCGGAGCGCTGTGCGCGCGACCGCGCAGCCAAGCGGGTTGCCGCCGAAGGTGCTGCCGTGCGAGCCGGGGCCGAACACACCGAGCACCTCGCGGCGTGATACCACCGCCGACACGGGATAGAACCCGCCCGAGAGCGCCTTGCCCAACACGTACATGTCGGGTGTCACGCCGTCGTGATCGCACGCGAACATGGTGCCGGTGCGACCGAGTGCGGTTTGAATCTCATCGGCGATCAGCAGCACGCGCTGCGCGGTGCACAACGCCGAGAGCTCGGCCAGAAACCCATCGGGCGGCATCAGCACGCCGGCCTCGCACTGAATCGGCTCAATCAGCACGGCGCACGTGTGTGCCGTCATCGCGGCGCGTACGGCCTCGATATCGCCGAACGGTACGAGTACAAAGCCCGGCGCGAACGGACCGAAGTGGGCCTTGTATGCCGGCTCCGAGGAGAAGCCCACGATCGTCGTGGTGCGTCCGTGAAAGTTGTTCTCGAACGCGATGATCGTGCCCTGACCATCAGGAATGCCTTTCGTGCGATAGCCCCAGCGGCGCGCGGCCTTGATGGCCGTTTCCACCGCTTCGGCGCCGGTGTTCATGGGCAGCACCATTTCCATACCGCACAGCGCCGCGAGCTCCTCACAGAACGGACCCAGCTGATCGTTGCGGAACGCGCGCGAGGTGAGCGTGACGCGCGACGCTTGCTCCACCAGTGTGGCGAGAATGCGAGGATGACAGTGGCCTTGGTTCACCGCCGAATAGGAGCTGAGGCAATCGAGGTAGCGTTTGCCTTCCACGTCGGTCACCCACGCGCCTTCGGCATGATCGATCACCAAGTCGAGCGGGTGATAGTTGTGCGCACCCCATGCGTCTTCGCGGGCGATCAGTTCATCGGTGGCGGTCATCGTGGTCGGTGTCATGGTCGACGTCATCGTGCGCTCCGCGCTTAGAGAATCCGACGGCCGAACGCGCTCGCGATCAACTCGGCGCACAGTTCGGCGGTCTGGTTCTGTCGATCGAGAATCGGGTTGATTTCCACCAGGTCCATCGCCACCATCGCGCCGGAGTCGTGCACGATCTCCATCGCGAGATGCGCTTCACGCAGCGTGGCACCACCGCGTACTGGTGTACCCACTCCCGGTGCCTCGGCGGGATCGACCCAGTCGGCGTCGCACGACACGTGTATGCCACCAGTGCCTGTGGTCGCGATGCTTACCGCTTCGTCCATCACGGCGCGCAGTCCGCGCTCGTCGATGTCGCGCATGGTGTACGCGTGCAGACCCAGCTCGCGGATCATCGCCCGTTCGGCGTCGTCGAGATCGCGCAGCCCCACGTACACGAGGTGCTCCGGACTCACCGCCGGAATGGCCGTGGAGAGCTGACGCAGCGGACGATGCCCGAAGCCCAGCAGGTGTGCGACCGGCATGCCGTGCACATTGCCGCTCAAGCTCGATTGCGGCGTGTTCAAGTCGGCGTGCGCGTCGAGCCAGATGAGGCCCATACGCTGCCCGCGTTCGGCGAGTGCGGTGGCGGTGCCGGCCACTGAGCCGGCGGCCAGCGAGTGATCGCCTCCCAAAACCAGCGGGCGGATACCGGCGCGTACGGCGGCGGCGGTGCGTTCGGCGAGATCGATGCACACGTCGGTGATCGCATCGAGCACCGCGCTGGGCTCGTGCCCAAGCGAGGTGCGATCGGGCACCGAGACATTGCCGGCGTCGTGGACGGTGAGGCCGAGTCGTTCGAGCTGCGCGGTGAGGCTGGACAGCCGCATGGCCGACGGGCCCATGTCGACACCGCGACGGCTGGCGCCCAGGTCCATGGGGACGCCGATCAACTGGACGGTACCGGTCCACGGCTTGACTACCGCGCGGGCGGGGGAGGCGACGATCGCATTCATGCGCTCAAAGTGCCCGATTCGCCATGGTATCAACAAGTACAAGGAAATACCATAAATGCTTCATAAACTGACTAAATGCTGGCTAGGTTTAGCACTATGCTCAAAAACCTCGACGCACAGGACCTACGCCTGATCGGGCTGCTTCGCGAGAACGCCCGCATGTCGGTCGCCCAGCTGGCCAAACAGCTCAAGGTGTCGCGGGGCACGGTGCAGAACCGCATCGACCGGCTCATCGCCGACAACGTGCTGCTGGGATTCACGGTGCGCACCACGCCGGAAGCGGCGGCGCATCGTGTGCGGGCCATCATGTCGATCGCGGTGGAAGGCGACCGCATTGAAGGGGATCGCTCCGATGCAATCCTGCGCACCCTGCGGGGGTATCCCGAGGTGCAGGCGCTCTACACGACCAACGGGCGCTGGGATATCGTGTCCGAAATCGGCACCGACAGTCTGGAAGCATTCGACGCCGTGCTGCGTCGCATTCGGAGCATAAAGGGCGTGGCCAATTCCGAAACCAGCCTCTTGCTGTCGACGCAGAAGCTCTAGTCGCGAGCCTCGCGTCGACAGCAGCAGGACACCTGCACGCGGCGACTACTTCACGCCGAGGTTCTTCTTCAAAAAGGCGATCGTCTTGGGCCAGCCGTCCTTCGTGGCGGCGAGATTGGCCGCTTCCTCGGCTACGTCGCGCGCGGCCTTGGGGTCATCCTGTGCGCGCAGGAAGCCGTGGGTGGCGCCTTCGTAGTTCGTGCCCGCGTAGTTTTTCTTGAGACCCTTCATGATCGAATCGAGGGCGGGCATGGCGGCGGCGATGCGTGCGTCCTTCGAGCCGTTCAGCAGCATTACCGGCTGCTTGATCTTGGCAAGGGAATCGGCATTGATGCTGGCCGGTACTGCCGCCGTCGTTGCTGTCGCGGGCGTACCGCCGGTGGTGTAGGGCAGGCCGTAGAACGCCACGCCGCCCGAGAAGCCCTTCAGGCCGCCGTTCACGGCGTGCATGAACACCGTCTGTCCGCCCCAGCAGTAGCCGATCACGGCGTACTTCTGCTGTGCGCTGGGCAGCATCATGGCGTAATTGGCGGCGGCAGCGATCGCGCGATTGCGCTCGCCCGCGTTCACACCGGCAATGAGCTTGCGCGCCGAATCGGACGACAGCTCGACACTGCTCGGTCCGCCACGCACCTTCGACAGGAAATCCGGCGCGATCGCGATGAAGCCATCGGCGGCCACCTGGTCGGCCACGCCGCGTACCCAGGTGGAGAGTCCAAAGATCTCATGCACCACCACCACCACTGGTGCCTTGGCGCGCGCGTTCGGGCTGGCCGGGTACACCACCCACGCCATGAGCGAATCGGCTGAACCGGCGTCCCACGCGATCTTCACCCATTCGGCGTGACGCGGGCTGGCCTTGAGGCGGGCGGGGGCGGTGCTGTTGCTGGCGGGCAGGCCCGCGATGCCTTGACCGGCGGCGGCACCCGCGACCGGCGCCGCGCGATCGGCGGCATTCATATGCGCCATGTGATCGTCGGCCGTTGGGTTGGACGACGAACGCTGGAGTGTGCAGCCAGCGAGAATCGCGGCGACGGGAAGCGCGGCGGCGATCACGAAAGAGCGATGAAACATCAGAGCATCCTGTCAGAGGTTGGAACGACGGAAGAAATCTCAGCGTGGAGAGACCGTCGCGCCAGCCGATCAACGCAAACGCGCCGCCACCGGTGTGGGTGGCGGCGCGTTTGTCACATCAGCGATGACAACCCGCGTGCAAGCGCGCGCTTAGTTGAACGTGTATCGCACACCCAGCTGCATGCGCCACACGTCCGAGATGCCGGCCGTGTGCTGGTACGTGGTGTTCAGCAGGTTCGTGCCGAAGTTGCGCAGGCGATACTGCAGCGCGCCATTCGCGTCCGCTCCCTGCGGAATGAGCGGCGTGCTGGACACCAAACGATCGCCGGCGCCCCACTTCTTGTTGATGAGGTTGTCGAGATTGAGGATGTCGAACCGGATGGCGAGCGTGTTCCGCTTGCCGCCAACATTCTGGAAGATCTCTTGCGTTACGCCGAGATCGCTTCGGAACAACACCGGCAGGAACACGGCATTGCGCTCCGCGTACTGGCCGCGGCGCGCCGAGAGATACTTGTCCTGCGTGATGTACGCTTCCCACGCCGCCTGCTGATCGGCCACGGTGAAGACGCGAACCGGATTCGTCGTAACGACGCCGCCGGCCGCATTCACGCCGTACTGCTGAAAGTTCATCTCCGAGGTGTTGCGCGGGATGTAGATCAGATCGTTCGCGCCCGCCGCATCGCCGTTCGCGTCGGCGCTGAACGTGTAGCTGCTGTTGCCCTGCGTACGGCCTTCGGTGAACAGCGAGATGGACGTCGCGCCAAACTTGAAGTATTCCTTGCGGTACGACAGCGCGAGGAACACGCGGTGTCCCGGCGAGAAATTCGAGAACTGCACACCGGGATTGTTCGGGTCGCCCGACTGCGCATTGGCCGTCCAGTTCGTCGCTGCTGTTGAACCAGGGTCGTACGAGTTCTTCGTCACGCCATAGGCGTAGGCCGACTTGGCGAAGAATCCGTTCGTGAACGACTTCTGCAACGAGCCGGACAGGTTGTACGAGTGACCGGTGTTCGTGTTGCTGATGACGTACGCGGCGTTGACGTTGCTATTGATACGGTTATTGCCCGCCGTCCACCGCGGTCGCTTGTCGGCGCCCGTGAAGGCGGAATTGGCCGCCGGAAGATTCGCATTGATGTAGTACGGGCCGTTCGTCTCCTTGCCGTACAAGCCTTCGAGCGTGGCGATGAAGCCCCACGGCAAGCGCCGATCGATCGCGATGTTCGAGCGCCACACCTGCGAGAACTTGTAGTCCGGTGCGGTGACGTTGAGCTCGTACGTGGCCGCCGGCGCGCCCGTCACGGTGGTCGGCTTGTATGTATCCGGGTTCGGATTGAACGGGCGCGTGGTCGTGTTGTCGCGCTGGTCGAAGCCGGTCAGCACGCCGGTGTTACCGAGCTGGTTGGAAATCCAGACGTACGGCGGCGTTCCGCTGAAGATACCTGTGCCGCCGCGAATGACCGTGCGGCGATCTCCCTCGACGTCCCAGTTGAAGCCGACGCGCGGCGAGATGAGCAGGTTGGCGTCGGGCAGCTTGCCTGTGTTGTACTTGACCGTTGCGCCGGTCTCGTCGCGGAAGGAGAGCTGGTTCGCCAGCGCGTTGTTGAACGCCGTGTTCTCGAACACCGGCAGGTCGATACGCAAGCCCGCGGTCACCTTGAGGTTACGCGTCGCACGCCATTCGTCCTGCGCGTAGGCGCCATACGTGTTGACGCGCAGCGGCTGGATCGGCGCGTCGATCCCGGGGATGTTGTTGTAGCGGACCTGGAAGCGGCCAAGGGTCACCGGCGCGGTGGTGCGCGTCGGATTGGCCAGGAACCCGTTCGCGTCGGTGTAGAAGTCGGCGAGCGAGTTGTACACGTACGCGCTCTGCAGGCCGGGCGAGAACCCGTTGTCGGACTTGTAGCGCTGCGCCGTCACACCGAAGGTGAGGTCGTGCTTGTCGGTGTAGATGGAGAAGTTGTCCTGGAACTGCCACGTGTTGTACTTGAGCACGTTGTTCGGCGTGAACGGCTCGAAACCGAACGACAGATAGTTGGTGCCGTTGTTGTTGATGTCCACGAGCGGGAAGAGCGTGCCCTTCGACTCGCGGCTTTCATCGTTCGTCGTGTACCCGGCGATGATCTGGTTCGACATGTTCGACCCGATCTGCGAGTTCAGTTCACCGATGTACGACCGCGCGTTCTCCTTGATGGCGTAGCCGGAATTCTGGAAGCTCATCGAGTTCAGATTGTCGCGACGCGCGCCCAGTGTGCCGAGCGCATTGGAGTTCGAGATCGGCTGGTCGGACTTGGACTCGAGATCCGAGTACCGGAAGCTGAACTTGTTCCGGTCATTCACATTCCAGTCGATCTTGGCAATGATGCGCGTGGACGGGACAGCCAGATTGAATCCCTGCGCCGGACCGGTCTCGTAGTTGAACTTGTCCTTCAGGAAGGCGCTGAGGGTTGCAACGTCTGACTGGAGCACCCGGGTCGTGTTGCCCGTGATCGCCTGCCCGCCGGTGTTCGCCTGGAAGCTGGTGGCGGGCTGGGTCAGTTCGTCGGTCTCGTAGTCCACGAAGAAGAAGAGCTTGTTCTTGATGATCGGACCGCTCACGTACCCGCCCGGCTGCGTGAACTTGAACTTACCCTTGTTGAAGAACGCACCGGCCGTGCTGTCGCCGACGAGCCCTTGGTTACGCGTGGTGTAATACAGCGACCCCTTGAACTCGTTGCCACCGCTCTTGGTCACGGCGTTCACTCCGGCGCCGGTGAATCCGCCCTGACGCACGTCGAACGGGGCGATGTTCACTTGAATCTGTTCGATGGCGTCGATCGGGATCGGCGACACACCCGTGCGGGCACCCGGCTGCGAGCCAAGCCCAAAGGAATTGTTGAAGAACGATCCGTCGAGCGTGATGTTATTCAATCGGTTGTCCTGACCCGCGAACGACGAGCCGCTCGACTGGGGCGTCAGGCGCGTGAAGTCGGTGATCGTCCGGCCGATGGTGGGGAAGGCCGCGATCGCTTCTTTGGGGATGGTGGTCGAGGCGCCGGTGATGCGCGAACTCAGTGCGCCTCCCGTCGCGGTGACCTGCACCCCGGTCAGCGTGATCGCGACGGTCTTGAGCTCGAAGCGCACATCGGTGGTCGAGCCGAGGGTGACGTCGAGGCCGCTCTGGACGGTGCGCTCGTAGCCCAACGCCACGGCCGTCACCGTGTACGGACCGCCAACGCGCATGGCAGGAATGAGGAAGCGTCCATCGGCGCGACTGATCGCCTGATAGGTGGTACCGGACGGCTGGTGCACGGCAACCACGCGCGCGGAAGCCACGACCCCCTTGTCGCTCTTCACCGTTCCGTTCATGGAGCCGGTGGTGACACCCTGCGCCTGGAGCGCGGCGGTCGGTATCGCGAGCAGCAAGCCACACGCGAGCGGCAGCACGGCTCGCGTGAACTTCGTGAACCACGGCTTCATTCCCGTCTCCTGAAGGTGTTGTTAGGGGCTCGTGACCGACTGCCGGAAGCAGCGCACTGAGCCCGTCGGCCGATGCAACGCCACGCGATGCGATGGGACGCGACGCGATCGACCAGCACAATTTACGCCGTGCAGCCTGCCGCGAGCGAACAGCGACGTCGCGAATAGGCAACGATTCGGCGCGGTTCCTCCCATGCTTGGCTCGTACCGTCGTCGCCTGAAATGGGCCCTGTCCCTGCGCGACCGCAACAAAGCAGACTCCGGGGACTGGTCTAACCCCGGCCAAGGAACGAATTTGCGGGGATCGTTTGCATTACGGGCATCCCATGCCTCCCCTCCATAAATAACCCCGGACACCCCGTGCTCGAGCAGTACGCTCTCGTCCTTGCCCTCGTGTGCTCGGCCGTCGCCATTGTTTACGGCATCCTTTCGGCCCGCTGGATCGTTTCGTTGCCCGCCGGCAATGAGCGCATGCAACAGATCGCTGGTGCCATCCAGGAGGGCGCCGACGCCTACCTGAAGCGTCAGTACACCACGATCGCCGTGGTCGGCGTGGTCCTCTTCCTCGCCGTCGGCTTCGGCCTCGGCAGCTGGATGACCGCCATCGGCTTCGCGATCGGTGCCGTGTTGTCCGGGCTGGCCGGCTTCATCGGTATGTTCGTGTCGGTGCGCGCCAACTCCCGCACCGCGCAGGCGGCGACGAGCGGTCTGAATGCCGCCCTCAACGTGAGTTTCAAGGGCGGCGCGATTACCGGTATGCTCGTGGTGGGCCTCGGGCTGCTGGGCGTGGCTGGCTTCTATATGATCGTGCTGGGCAAGAACACTGGCGAGGAAGCGATCCGCGCAGCGCTCGAGCCGATGATCGGTCTCGCCTTCGGCTCATCGCTCATCTCGATCTTCGCCCGTCTCGGCGGCGGCATCTTCACGAAGGGCGCGGACGTAGGCGCCGACCTCGTGGGTAAAGTCGAAGCCGGTATCCCCGAAGACGATCCGCGCAACCCGGCCGTGATCGCCGACAACGTGGGCGACAACGTGGGCGACTGCGCCGGCATGGCGGCCGACCTGTTCGAGACGTACGCGGTGACGATCATCGCCGCGATGCTCGTGGCTGGCCTCTCGTTCGCCACCTACGGCAATACCGGCGTGCTGTATCCGCTGGTGCTCGGTGCGGTGTCTATTCCGGCGTCGATCGTGGGCACGTTCTTCGTGAGCGTGAAGCCGGGCGGCAAGATCATGAATGCGCTGTACCGCGGTCTGATCGTGTCGGGTGTGCTGGCGGCGATCGCGTTCTTCTTCGTGACGCGCACCATGTTCCCCGGTGAGCTGGGCACGAACCTGTTCAGCTGCGCGATGATCGGCCTCGCCCTCACGGCGGCGCTAGTGGTGATCACCGAGTACTACACGGCTACCGAGTACGGCCCGGTACAGCAAATCGCGAAGGCGTCGGAAACGGGACACGGTACTAATGTGATCGCCGGACTCGCGGTGTCGATGAAGTCGACGGCCGCGCCGGTGCTCGTGGTCGCGGCCGCGATCTACTTCTGCTACGACCTGGCCGGACTGTACGGCATCGCCATCGCGGCCACGTCGATGCTCTCGATGGCGGGCATGATCGTCGCGCTCGACGCATACGGTCCGATCACCGACAACGCGGGTGGTATCGCCGAGATGAGCCAGCTCGGTCCCGACATCCGCAAGATCACCGATGCACTCGACGCGGTCGGTAACACGACCAAGGCGGTCACGAAGGGCTATGCGATCGGTTCGGCAGGTCTCGCGGCGTTAGTGCTGTTCGCCGACTATTCGAGCAAGTTGGGCGCGCATCTCGGTTCGCCGGTGAACTTCTCGATTGACGATCCGAAGGTCGTGATCGGCCTGCTCATTGGCGGCATGATTCCGTATCTGTTCGGCGCCATGGCCATGCAGGCGGTGGGTCGCGCGGCCGGTGCGGTCGTGCAGGAAGTGCGGCGTCAGTTCAAGGAATTGCCCGGCATCATGAAGGGCACGCAGAAGCCGCAGTACGACAAGGCAGTGGACCTGCTCACGAAGGCGGCCATCCGCGAGATGATTCTGCCGTCGATGCTGCCGCTCGTGATTCCGCCCATTGTCGGCTTCCTGCTGGGTGGCGCCGCGTTGGGTGGACTGCTCATGGGTACGATCGTGACGGGCTTGTTCGTGGCGATCTCGATGTGCACCGGCGGTGGCGCGTGGGACAACGCCAAGAAGTACATCGAAGAAGGCCATCACGGCGGCAAGGGCAGCGAAGCCCACAAGGCGTCGGTGACTGGTGACACCGTGGGCGATCCGTACAAGGATACCGCCGGTCCGGCGATCAACCCGCTGATCAAAATCATCAACATCGTGGCGCTGCTGTTGGTGCCGTTGCTTACCAAAGCATAGTCGCGCGTTACGACTCAGCGTTTGGTCGCAACATCCGAATCATCACCACGCGGACCGGCAACGGTCCGCGTGGTTTTGCGTTGCGTAGGCTGCGACTCATCGCGCGAATTCCTGACAGGTGCCAATGCTTGCGTGTTTACGCGAACCGACCGATACTCTCATTTATGTAGAGCGGACGCGATGACGCGCCTCGTGTAATAACCGAGTCAATATGGCCCACCAGGCCCGGCTCGCGCGTTTCACATTCCGAACGGCTCATGACGCTACCGCTCGACCTCTTCCGTGCGCTCACTGAGTCGATGCCGCAGCTGGTGTGGAGCTGTCGTGGAGACGGGCCGTGCGATTACCTCGGCGCTCAATGGGTAGCGTACACGGGAATTCCGGAGTCAGAGCAGCTTGGCTACGGGTGGCTGGAGCAAATCCACCCGGACGATCGGGCCGCCACCGCGGCCGGCTGGGCCGCCGCGGTGGAACGAAAGGGACCGGCAGATCTCGACTTCCGCATCCGGCGGCGCGATGGCGTCTACCGGTGGTTCAAGACCCGCGCCGTGCCAGAGGTCGCGCCGGACGGCACCATTCTCCGCTGGTACGGCACCAACACCGACTTGCAGGAGCTTCGGGACAGCGAGGCCGCCCTGGCAGCGTTGAACGCCGACCTCGAACTGCGCGTTCGACAGGGCACCGAGGCGGCGCTCGCTACCGCCGAGAAGATGCGACTGCTTGCCGTGTCGCTCGAGACAGCGCAGCAGATTACGCACACCGGTAGCTGGAGCTTCGATCTCGATGAGAATCACGTCATCTGGTCCGCTGAGCTCTTTCGCATCTTCCGGTTGCCGGTCAGCGATACGGCGCCGCCGTTCGACACGCATCACGCACTCTTCCTCGAGCGCGATTGGACCATCCTCTCGGAGGCGGTCCGCCGCGCTACCGAGTACGGCGATCCGTACGAGCTGGAACTGCAGCTTGCGGGCCCAGCCGAGACACCGCGCTTCGCGGTGGCGCGCGGTTACCCCGAGCGAGACAACGCGGGCGTGGTCCGTCGTCTGTACGGCACGCTTCAGGATGTGACTGAACTAGCGCTGGCGCGCCGAGAGCGGGATCGCGCCGCTGAGCGTATCGCGATAGCGGCCTCCTCGGCCGGCATTGGGATCTGGGACTGGACCGTTGAGTCGGGCGCGTTGACGTGGGATGACCGACTGTATGACCTGTATGGCATCCCTCGTGGCACGCCGATGACATACGACGATTGGAAATCGGCCGTGCACGAGGACGACCGGGAGGAGGCCGACGCGATCGTGCAGGCGGCATCTGCCAAGGGCGCCATTTACACCACCACCTTCCGATTGCTGCCGAGCCGCCGCGGCGTGCGGCACATTCGCGCCAGCGGACGTGGCTTCCTTGACCATGACGGAACCCCGATCCGCATGATCGGCGTGAACTTCGATGTGACTACGGAGGTGGTCGCCGCCCGACTTCAGGAGGAAAGCGCCGCGCAGCTGAAGGAGTTCATCCGACACGCGCCGGCAGCGATCGCCATGCTCGACAAGGACGTGTGCTATGTGGAAGCGAGTGACCGCTGGATGACCGACTACGGTCTGCAGCGCGAGGCAGTCATCGGTCGCTGCCACTACGACGTCTTTCCTCACCTGCCGGAGCGCTGGAAGGTGATCCATCAACAGGTGCTCGCCGGTGAGGTACATCGCCATGATGGTGACCCGTTCCCGCAGCCTGACGGCAAGACGACCTGGTTGCAGTGGGAGGCACGCCCATGGTACGATGCGACGCGTGCGCTTGGCGGCATGCTGTTCTTCACGCGCGATGTGACCGAGGCGATGGAGCTGCATACCGCGGTGCGGTCGCAAACCGACGAGCTGGCTCGCAGTAACAAGGACTTGCAGCAGTTCGCCTACGCGGCATCGCACGACCTGCAGGAGCCGCTCCGCGCGGTCTCCGGCTGCGCGCAGATCCTGCGGCAGCGGTACCACGGCAAGCTCAACTCGCAGGCCGACGAACTGATTGGCCACATGGTCGGTGGCGCTGATCGGATGCGAAGTCTGATCGACGACCTGCTCGCCTATTCGCGCGTGGGCACGCAAGGTGCCGAGTTGACGGACGTGTCACTTGCTGATTCCGTGGAAGAGGCACGTCGCAACCTGCTCCTTGCCGCGACCGAAGCGAACGCCGTGGTCACGGTCGGCCAGCTCCCTTCGCTTCAGGTGGACCGTCGTCAGATGGTGCAGCTGTTTCAAAACCTCATGTCCAACGCCATCAAGTATGCGGGGACCGCCCCGCCGCGGATCGAGATCCGGAGCTGGCATGACAACGACAGGTGGATCATGGCAATCCGGGACCAAGGGATCGGCATACCGACGGACGCGCGCGAGCGGATTTTCGAGATCTTTCAGCGACTTCACACGCGGGACGAATATCCCGGTACCGGCGTTGGCCTGGCGCTGTGTCGGAGAATCGTGGAGCGGCATCACGGCCGGATCTGGGTGGAACCCGTTGAGGGAGCGGGAACAGAGTTCCGCTTCACGCTGTCGGCGCCGCAGTGACAGCGCGCGCCGCCGCGCCGGGCAAAACCGCCGTCGTGATTCTCCTGGTGGAGGATTCTCCGAGCGATCGCCTGATCACCAAGGCCGCGCTGGAGGAAGCGCGCCTGCTGAACACGCTGCATACAGTCGCCAACGGCGTTGAGGCGCTGGCGTTTCTGCGCCGCGAGGGCAGCTACGCTGATGCGCCGCGTCCTGACCTTATCCTGCTCGACCTGAATCTCCCGCGCATGGATGGGCGCGAGGTGCTCGTCCACATCAAGTCCGATCCCTCTCTGCGCCACATTCCGGTCGTGGTGCTGACGACATCGGCCGCGCCGGAAGACGTGGCGGCCGCGTACGCCGCACACGCGAATAGTTATATCACCAAGCCAGTGGATTTTCGGCGCTTCCATGAGGCATTGGCCTCGCTGGAGCAATACTGGTTCGAGGTGGTCACGCTGCCGCCCCACGTTGCTTCGCCGGGAAGTCCGTCCGCTGTACCTGCCGACAATATGCACAGCGCGGCAGACCGTGTTGCCGTGCTGCTCATCGAGGACTCGCCGACGGATGCCCTCCTCGTGCGTTCGTCGCTCTCGACGCCCTCGACTGCCTTCGAGCTTGTCCACGTCACCCGTCTCTCCGATGCAGCACCGCTGCTGGCCGATCGCCGATTCGACGTCATCGTCACCGATCTCTCGCTACCGGACGCGCAGGGGCTTGAAGCGGTGCACGCTCTGCGTCGGCTATCTACGCATGGCGAGCCCATCATTGTGCTTACCGGCAGCGCGGACGGACGGAGCGGGGAGGAGGCGCTGCGGTCAGGCGCTGAGGACTATTTGCAGAAAAATGAGCTCGGCGGCAGCGGGCTCGGTCGTGCCATCCTCTTTGCGATCCATCGACGGGAAGCTCGCGACGAGAGGCACCAGCGCCAGCGCGTTGACGCAGTCGGGCGGTTGGCCGCCGGTGTGGCCCACGACTTCAATAACCTGCTGACGGCGATGGCGGTCAGCGCCGAGTTGGTGCTGACGGGCAGCGATCCGGAGGAGCGAACGGAGTTGATTCAGGAGATTCTCACCACCGCCGATCGCGGTCGTGCACTGACCCGGCATCTGCTTACATACAGTCGCCGCAACCGGTTCGAGGCACACCCGATGCCGGTGAACGGGGTCATCGTAGCGATTGCACGGTTACTTGAGCGCCTGATCGTCGCTCACGTCGCGGTTGAGCTTGCACTGGCGGCCGATTTACCGCTCGTGCTGAGCGATGAGCAGCACCTAGAGCAGGTTGTGCTCAATCTGGCCATCAACGCCAGTGATGCGATGCCGGGCGGCGGCAAGCTCACGCTGGCAACCACGCGGCAGACGATGGATGTTGTTGCCGCTGCCGCAGTCAGCGCGGCGATGCGTCCTGGCGAATACGTGCGGATCTCGGTGCGTGACACCGGTGTCGGTATCCCGGACGACGTACGCGCGCGGATCTTCGAGCCGTTCTTCACGACCAAGGCGGAGGGCCGCGGCACCGGACTGGGCCTCGCGACGGTGCACGAGATTGTGCAGGTGCACGGTGGCGCGATCGGCGTCACGCCGCGCGATGGCGGTGGGACCGTGTTCGACGTCTACCTTCCGGCGTGCGACATTCCGCCGAAGCGCGAGGTTCGCGCGGTCGTGCGCTCCGAATCGAAACCGGGCAGCGGAACGATCCTGCTGGTCGAGGATGAGGCGGCCCTGCGCTCTATCATGCAGCGGGTGCTCATCCGCAACGGGTACACGGTGCTCGTGGCCGACTGCGCGGAGGCAGCGTGGCAGCTGTGGGATATGCGGCGCGACGCCATCGACCTCGTGATCACCGACCTGATCATGCCGGGCAGCTTCACGGCGCGTGATCTCGCGGCCAGGCTGGCCGTCGAACGGCCAGCACTGCCGGTGATTTTCTGCAGCGGCTATTCGGATTCGTTCGACGACCAGACGCTGGCGCTGTCCCAGGGCGAGAACTTTATCGCGAAGCCGTACTCGATCGAGACGCTCCTGAACACCGTGTCAGGCGCGTTGGCTCGTCAGGCTCAGGCGGAGTAGGAGAGCGAATAGCGGCGCTACGCGAACACGCGCAGCGCTATCGCTGGGACACCGGTCACCGTCCCCATCGCGTGGCGATCGAATTCGAGTACCGTCACCGGGTGCGAGGGCGCGGTCACCTCGAGCGTGGTCCAGCCGTCGGCATCTGACGCACCGATGCGCAGCTGCAGCCCCGGCTCGGCGAGCGTCATGAGGCGGGCCACGCGACTTGTCCATGCCACGGCGTCACCCAATTCCGGCATCAGTGCGGCCGACGCACCCGGGCGCACGAGCGCACGCGGGTGCCACTCGAGATTCCACGTGCCGCGAACCGCGCGCGCATTGTCGCCGTCGCCGATGATCACTTCGCCCAACCATGAGAATCGGGTCGCACGCGCATAGTCGTGCTCCCCGATCTGTTCTTCACGCGGACGGCGTGAGGCGTCCGCCACTACTTCTTGTCCGCCGCCGCAAGGAACGCGCGTGCGTCCTTCACGCTCTGCTCGGCGGCGTCCCATTGCGTGATGTGCGCCGCGTTCTTGTACACGATGAACTTCGCGCCCGGAATGAGCTTCGCGTGCTGCTCGATGAGCGTGGGCCCGAGTTCGTCGAACTCACCGGTGGTCATGAGCACCGGCACCTTGATCGTCGGCAGGATACTCATGGCGCTGTAGCCCTTGAGGGTGCCGACCACCATCGTCTCGTTTTCGCCCTGGAAATACCGATACTGATCTATGCCGATCATGGCGAACATCGAGTCGAGGTCGGCCTTCACGGGGCGCCGGAACACGTTCTTGGCGTAAAACTCCTCGGTGGCGGCCTTGTAGGCGGGCGCCTCGAGATTCTTGTCGGTGTTGTACTGCGCGAAGGCTTTCTGCGCCGAATCCGTTAGGGTCGCCACCCACTTGTTGATTTCCTTCTCGGCAGCCGTGATGTCGAAGGCTTCACCGCTGAAGATGATCCCGGCCACGTGCTCCGGATGTGCTTTGTAGTACTCGACGGCAACGATGGTGCCCCACGAATTCCCGTTGAGAAACACCTTGTCATACTTGAGCGTGCGACGGAGCGAATCGAGCTCCTCGACGTAGCGCGGAATGACCATCAGCGTGGTGTCGGTCATCCGATCCGACTTGCCCGCCCCCAGCTGGTCGTAGCGCACCACCGGACGGTCGACGCCAAGTCCTTCCATCGACTTGAGATAGAAGCTGCCGATACCGGGGCCGCCATGCACGAGGATGACCGGCGTGCCGGCGCCGGCGCCGCTCACCTTATACCAGATCCTGCCGCCGGTGACCGGGAGCATGGCCTCGCCCGGGCCAAGCACCGGCGTGGCTGGAGCGGGTGAGGTGGCCGCCGCAGTGGCCGCGGCAGTGTCGGTCGTGGAGCGCGTATCACCGCGGCAGGCGCAGAGTGCGGCGGCGGTCAGGCCGCACCAGATCGCAAAGTGTTTGGGCACGGCGGAAGAGTGTAGTGCGGAAGGGTCGCGTGCCAACCCTCAGGGAACCTCACGACTGAGCTTCCCGTTACACCTCTCGTCCCTGCTTTCGTCCCTCTCGCCTCCCACCTGCCGAGAGACGATCAGCCCGTTTCGCCTGAGACCGGGCCGAGCTTCCAACACCCCGCCCCTACGATGAATCTCCCACTCCGAACCCTCGTGGCCGGACTTGGCGTTGCGCTGTGTGCGTATGCCAATCCGGCCAGTGCCCAGTCCACCGGCATAGTGGCCGGTGTCGTGCGAGACGACGCGAACGCCCCGATCACGGGTGCCACTGTCGTCGTCTCCGGTACGGCATTCGGCACACAGGCCAAGGCCGATGGCACGTACCGACTGGTGTTGAGCTCCGGCGACTACACGCTTGTCGCGCGCCTCATCGGCTACACGTCAGCCGTGAAGACCGTGCGCGTCGCGACGGGTGCCACGGTGACCGTGGATTTCACGCTCAGCAAGTCGGCCGCGCAGTTATCGGCGGTTGCCGTGACCGGTTCGCGGCGGCAGGAACGGAGCGTGGTGGAAGCGCCGGTTCCGGTCGACGTGATCACAGCCGAAGACATCAAGCAGACCGGACGCACTGAAACCGCGCAAATCCTGCAGATGCTGGTGCCTTCGCTGAATTTCCCGCGCTCGTCTATTGCCGGCGGCGTAGACGGACAGCGGCCGTTTACGCTCCGCGGCATGGGGCCCGATCAGGTGCTGGTGCTCATCAACGGCAAGCGTCGGCACGCCGGCGCGGTGATCGCCGCCAACAATTCGGTGGGACGCGGATCGGCGGGTATCGATCTGAACGCGATCCCGGCCTCGAGCATCGACCGCATCGAGGTGCTGCGCGACGGCGCCGCGGCGCAGTATGGATCGGACGCCATCGCCGGCGTGGTCAACGTGATCCTCAAGCAGAACGCACCGGCCACGTTCTCCACCACGTTCGGTCAGGTGAACTCGTCGTACAATGAGACGAGCTACAGCGACGGCGGTGTGACGCAGGCCGACGGCAGCTGGTCGCGCGGGTTCCGCGATCGCGGGTACGTCAATGTCAGCGGCGAGTATCGCGACCGGGGGTTGACCAACCGAGCGAAGCCCGACCTGCGGGCGATGTACTTCAACGATGACTCCGTGGCGCGAGTGAATCCGGCGTTGCTACCGCAGGCCCGCAACAACAGCTGGTATGGCGACGCGGCGCTGCGCGAAGGCGGCTTGATGCTCAACAGCGGCTACTCCACCACGGCGGGGATCACGCTGTACGCCTTCGGCGGCGGGACGGTGCGCGAATCGAAGGCATTCGGCTTCCCGCGCCGTCCATCGGAACGTACGGTGGTGCGGGCGCTATACCCGAACGGCTTCCTGCCGGAGATCTGGGGCACGTCGCTCGACCTGTCGCTGACTGGTGGGGCGAAGGGACAGGCGAAGGGATGGCAGTGGGACCTCAGCAGCTCTTTCGGCGGCAACAACTTTCGTTTCGACGTCAAGAACTCGCTGAATCCCACATTGGGTGTCAACAGCCCTACGGAGTTCTATGCCGGCATGCTGCGCTCGACACAGTCCACCACCAACATCGATCTTTCGCGTGCGGTGAATATCGCGGCCTTCGCGACACCGGTGAACGTGGCCGTGGGCGCCGAGTTCCGGTCGGATAACTATCGCATTCTGCAGGGAGACAGTACGTCGTACATCGACGGCGGCGTGCGGGTGCTCGACGGCCCGGAGCGCGGACAGCTGACCGTGCCGGGATCACAGCTGTTCTACGGCTTCCGTCCCGTAGACGAGCGCAACGTCGGACGTACGTCGTTCGCGGGGTATCTGGATCTCGAAGGGAATCCGACGAAGCGACTCACGGTGGGGCTGGCCGCGCGCGGCGAGAATTTCTCGGACTTCGGCTCGGCGGTGATCGGCAAGGTGACCGGGCGATTCGCAGTCGGTCGCGGGGTGGCCGTCCGTGGCGCGTACAATACAGGCTTCCGGGCGCCGTCGCTGGGGCAGGCCAACTACTCCGCCACCGCGTCCAACGTGTTGATCGTGGGTGGTGTGCCGACGACGAACGAGGTGTACACGGTACCCGTCGACCTGCCGGTGGCGCGCGCGCTGGGGGCCAAGCCACTCGAAGCCGAGAAGTCCACCAACACATCGGCGGGTATCACGTGGTCGCCGGTGCGTAACTTCAGCACGACGGTAGACTACTTCAACATCGAAGTCGTCGACCGCATCGTGCTGTCGGAAAACTTCGTGGGCGCCGGCGTGCGGGCGATCATCGAGCCGTTCGGACTCCGTGGCGACGTCCGTCCACGCTACTTCACAAATGCCGTGGATACGCGCACGCGCGGGGTGGATGTCGTGCTGCGGTACGTACGGCAACTCGAGAATGACGCCTCACTGTCCACGACGTTCGGCTACAACCACAATCGCACGTCGCTGCAGCGCGTCGCCGCGCCGCCGCCGCAGTTGGCGGCGCTCAACCAGCAGCTATATGGCCGTGTAGAGCGATCGCGTCTGACCGAGGCGCAACCGCGCAATCTGGCCCGCATCAACATCCAGTACTCCAAGCAGGCGTGGTCGCTGAACCTGCAGCAGGCCTACTTCGGCGGATGGTGGACGCGTCCGGACCTGGCGCTGGCGCCTACGGTGGCCCGCGCGTCGAGCGATCAGTATTTCACGGGTCGTTGGATCACCGACGCGAGCGTCACACGGCGACTCGACAAGTCGTTCTCGCTGTCGCTAGGCGTCGACAATCTGTTCGACGTCTATCCCGACCGCATTTCGGCCTCGAACCCCGAGAACACCGGCGCCACGCGTCTCTTCTCGCCGTTCTCGCCGTTCGGGGCGAACGGGCGATTCCTGTTCGCGCGTATGGTATTCACCCCGTAACCACCGCATGGTGATTACGCGCCGTCCGGACGCGTCGTGCAGATGGTGGCGGGGGCGCTCTCAGCCTCCGCCACTTTCTCGCGCATCAGTCTGATGTGCGAGGGCGTGGCATGCACGCGCAGCTCGCGTGGCGCGCGATCCGACCACGCCATCGTACTCTGTCCCTTTGGCAGCAACCCACGCAGCAGCAGTCCGGCATCGGCGGGCGCGAGACAATTCAAGACGATGATCTCGTCGACCATGGGGGCGTCCTCCACGGCCCGACGCGTGGCCCCGGTGCGCATCAAGAACCACACCGGCAGCAGCAGCAACGCGACGATCACCCCCGCGACCACTCTGACGGATCGTCGCGGGGCGAGCGCCCGATGAAATGGAGAGGGCGCGGGTGTTGAGTCACCGGTCTGCTGCCGTTGCACCTCCGCGAGCGCACGATCGAACGCGGCTTCCGAGATGCCGGCACTCAGTGCCGCGTGCCGCAGTTCTGACGGGCTGATGCCAGCCGATCCTGCCGCGTCGAGCTCGCTGGCCCGCCGCAGGACGTCCGTGGCGATCGAATCGGGAAGGCGTTCCATGGATTGCTGATCCATTGTGAGCGTGAAGACGCAGATTGGCGACCGCGATCTTCAAGGTGCAGCCAGCGCGCTTCGAGAGCAATTGTGCGCCCGGCTACGTACTGGTCAACAAAACTCGGCCATTGAGTTCCTGGGACGTGTTCAACCAAGAGATCCGGCACGCATCTGGCGACGTACCCTCCGTGCTGCGCCTTTCTCCCTCCCTCCTGAGCCTCTCATGACGAACCGTCTCCCCTTCCTCCTGGCCGCGATCGTCCTTGCCGCCTGCGCGGAAACACCCACGGCAGTGCCGACCGACATCTCATCCGCCAGCACTCGCGCGGCAGAGGGCGGTGGGGCCACCTCCGGCGAGTCCCTGATCGGGCTCACGGAGAACAATGAGCTCGTAAGTTTCACGAGCGACAAAAGCAATCAGACGACGGGCATCGTGCCGATGACGGGACTGGTCGCCGGCGAGACCGTCATCGGGATTGATTTCCGTCCGAGCGACACCGGCGCCAACGGTGTCAACGAAATTGGCACGCTGTACGCGGTGACCAGCGCCAGTCGTTTGTACAAAGTCGATCCCGTTACCGGAGCTGCCACCATGCCGGTGATGCTCAGCATCCCCTTGGAAGGTTCGACGTTCGGCGTGGGTTTCAATCCGGCGGCTGATCGCCTTCGCATCCACAGCAACACCAATCAGAATCTCCGTATCAACGTGGAGACCGGCTTGACCATTCGCGATGTGCCGTTGGCCTACGCGATGGGAGATGTGAATGCGGGCGCTAATCCGGATCTCACGGCGTCGGGATACACGAACAACGACGCCAACCCGGCCACGGGAACGGAACTGTACGCCATCGATGCCGCACAGGATGTGCTGGTGGAGTTCGGTGTTGGAGGACCAAACGGTGGCATGCTGGTCACGGTGGGCGCGCTTGGCGTTGACGCCGGCCTGCTGTCCGGATTCGACATCAGCAATGCGACCGGTACGGCATTCGCCGTGTTGAGCACATCGGCTTCGGAGAAATCGGTGCTGTACACGGTGAACCTCGACACCGGCGTGACCACCAAGCTCGGCCTACTCGCTCAGACGAAGGGTGCACTCATCAGTGTCGTCGTTCGACCGTAAGACGCTTCGTTCTCGATGCAACGGCCGCGCGAACTGGAGCGTTGTACGCGCTCGCATTATGGAGCTCGTCTCGACGTCGCGCGGACGTTATCGCGGTTGGCTCTTGGGTCCGATGTTGAAGGCAAACTGAAGGCCAGAGCTTCTTCGACCTCCTTCCAATCCCATCGGAAAGGAGAGCGTTGGCCGAATTGTCATGCGTTTTGCCAAGACGCCCGCACCGAGGCTGATGTTGACGTAGCTATCACTTTGACTTCGCCCGTCGCCGGTAATCCGAGAGCTGACAACGGCGGCGGCGACAAAGGGCACGAACGCCATTCGGGGAGAAACTCGATGAAGGCGGCCGACGCTGCCGCCGAACCAGAGGGCTCGAGCAGACGCGTCAACCGCGCCCGAGCACCTCAGTCCGCCGTTGGCTATCGCGGTGCATTCGCGCCACATGGCGGGGCCGTTCTGGAGTGCGAATCCGGCCATGGGGCAGAGCTCGACTTCGTGCCACGTGGGCGCGGTAACGCTGTAGCCACCGCTTGCGCCGATGGTGTTCGAGAGAGCGTCGTCGGCCCCACTCGCCGCAAACTCCTCTCGGATGAAGCGCTTGGTCGATGACCCCGCCGAGGCAAACGCGCTTGCAAACGCCCCGCGTGATTCACCCGCCGCGAGTTGAAGTCCGAACGAGGTTTCTCCGTCGGCGCCACCCACTCCGGCGCCGATGGTACCACTGACCAGGCCGAGGCGGACATTTCCGTTCGAGAACGGTGAGGACCCGGCGCAGACCTGAGCCTTGGCGGCGTCGCTGAACAGCACGACGGCTAGTGCAACGGCGACGACATGGACGCGTGAGATGACGGTCATGATGCTCCTGAGTTCGAGCGAACGTTTCGCGGTGAACTGGCTTTTACGTGCTCAAGTACACCTCGAGCTTGTCGAACGAACCCGTCCATCCCTGGGTCATGCCGCCCTTCTCCGCCACGAACGCGGCGACTTCTTCCGGCGTGGCCGCACCGTACACGTCCCAGCGCACGGTCACGCGCGTGTACGATGCGCCTTCGGGCGTGAGCAGCACCGTGGTCTTCATCTTCTCCGGCCACGTGGGCGCCCCGGGATGGCGTGAGATGTTGCCGTCGGCATCGGTGAAGCACTGCGTGTACTCGAGACGGTCGGGCGGCTGCACGAGGAGGTAGTCCACGCGGCCGTACATCGTGAACTGCCCGTTGGTCATCGCGTACGAGCCGCTGCCGCCGGTGCGAATGTCGATGTGCTTGAATCTCATAGTGAAGCCGGTGGGCGGCAACCACGCCCCGAAGTGCTCCGGCTTGGTCCACATGTCGAACATGGTGTGAAGAGGCGCATCGAAGCTGCGATTGATCACGAAGATCTCCTGCTGCGTCGCCTGCTTTTCGAGGTACTCCGCCAGGCGATCCCACGTGGAGTTGCCACCCGCCGCCTTGATGATCGCACGCGACTGCGCGACGTCTTCTGGCGTAGCGAACGTCATGCGCATGTTGAGCTCGGTCTGTTGCCCCAAGTCGCGGAACTCCACCGTCACGCGGAACATCGGCTTCGCGTCTTCCGATGACGCGCCGTGATCGTACACCAATCGCGACTGCGGCACGACCTCGTGATAGCGCGTGAAGTTGGGCCAGTCTTTGCCGTCGGGTCCGTGCATCGTGTACACCCAACTCCCTCCGACACTCAGGTCCTTGCTGTGCGTGGTGATGCTGAAGCCGCGCGGTCCCCACCACTGCGCCACCTGAGCGGGATCGGTCCAGGCATCCCACACGAGCGCCACCGGCGCGTCGTAAATGCGAGTGATGGCAATGTCGAGGGCGCTATCCGTGGTGGTCATCTGGGGAGTCCGGTGAGGTGGTGGGGGCCGACGTATTCGTCGATGTGGTGACGGTCTTCGTGACGGTCTTCAGGTATTCGCCGAGTCGATCGAGGCTGGCTTCCATATGCGCGCGGTACTCGTCCATCCAGGCCGCGACGTCGTTCAGTGGCTCCGCATTGAGGGTGCAGGGGCGCCACTGCGCCTCGCGTCCCTTGGTCACGAGACCGGCCTTTTCCAGCACTTTGAGGTGCTTGGTCACCCCGGGCAGCGTCATCTGCCCCAGGAACGGCTCGGCCAGTTCGGAGACGCTGGCCTCGCCGTGTCGGAGCCGAGCCAGGATGGCGCGACGGGTGGGGTCGGCCAGGGCCGAGAAGGTTTGACTGAGTGGGTCTTGCATGGTTTACCGCATGGTTAATTAGCTGATTGGTATAGTAAGCGACATCCTTCCCTAGACAAGAGCGAGGTGGACGGTCGCAGCAGAGCGGGCATTCGCGGCGTATATACCGACACTCGGCTCTCTTCCTCGCCTCTCGACGCGCCCGCCTACTCCGTGTCCAAGCCTCGCGGCAACAACCTGGTCGCTCTCGGTTCAGCGGCCGTGCTGATCGTGTACACGGCAGGCTTCGCGAAAACGAAGTCGGCGGCGGATCGCATGGCGGCGGAGGCTGCGGAGCGACGTCCGCGCAGTGCCTTGCGGGCGGGTGCGGGCGCGGTGGGTGCGCGGACGGCAGCGGGGGAATCGGGGGAGTCGACGGTTCCGGCGATGCCGGTGGTGTCGGTGATGGACGTCCCGACCGCGGCGACTCTGGCGCCGGGTGGGTTGGGTGCGACGCCTCCCGCTCCGTCGACGCCGGCGGTCGTGTCTTTGGTTGCCAAGGTGACTGCGGCGACCCCTTCAGCGGCCGTGCAGGTCGCGACGGTCGAAACCGCACCGCCGCCAGCGGTGAGTACGCCGGTAACGACGCCCGTGTCTCCGCCGATCGTGACGCCTCCGGCTGCCGCACCGGTGACTCCGCCGAGCGCGCCGGCACCGGTCGCCAGCACGCCGGTGCAGAGCACGCCGGCGCCCGTCACGACGCCGACACCGGCGCCTGCACCCTCGCCGCCTGCCGCGGCACCCGCGCCTGCCGCGAAGCCCGCCGCCAAGACGACGTACAAAGACGGCGTGTACCTCGGCCGCGGCACCTCGCGACATGGGGATATCGAAGCGATGGTCGAGATCCAGAACGGACGCATCACGAACGCCGTGATCTCGCAGTGCCTCACGCGCTATTCGTGCTCGTGGATCGCCGTGCTCGTGCCGCAAGTGGTGGCGCGTCAGTCGGCCGAGGTGGACTTCGTGTCGGGCGCCACGGTGAGCTCCGATGCGTTCTACTATGCGGTGACCCAGGCACTCGCGCAGGCGAAGTGAGTCGCACGGCGCTCGATGGTGTGCCGGCGAGTGCTGCGATCTCCTCGCGTCCGCGCATGGGCACCGTGGTCACGATTCAGGTGGTTGGTCACGACCGCAGTCAGCGCGCACGACGCACGCGCGATCAGGCGGTGGATCGCGCCTATGCCTGGTTCGATCGCGTGGAGTCGATCTGCACGCGCTTCGACGCCACCAGCGAGTTGCGACGCCTGTGTGCGACACACGGCGAAGACGTGGTGGTGTCGCCGATGCTGTTCGAAACGGTGCGCTTTGCGCTGGCGGTGGCCGAGGAAACACACGGCGCATTCGACCCCACGGTGGGAGCACGCATGGAGTCGCGCGGCTTCACGCGCGACTATCGCAGCGGCGCGGTGGTGAGCTCCGAGGTGCTCGCCGAGCGCGAGGTGTCGTACCGGGATGTCGTACTGAACGCGTCGGCGCGATCGATCCGCCTGGAGCGTGCGCTCGTGCTGGATCTGGGCGCGGTGGCCAAAGGACTCGCCATCGACATGGCGGTGCAGGAACTGCGGCCGCTCGCGAACTTCGCGGTCGACGCGGGTGGTGATGTGTACTGCGCCGGACACAACGACCACGAACTGCCGTGGACGATTGGCATTCGTCATCCGCGCGAACCGCAGGCGCTGCTCACGCGCGTGTCGCTCACTGATGCCGCACTGTGTACGTCGGGCGACTATGAACGACGCGTTGGTAACTCGGAGAGTGAACATCATGTGCTCGATCCGAGTACGGGCGTATCGCCGCGCGAGGTGATCAGCGCCTCGGTCATCGCGCCGAGCGCGATGGTAGCCGACGCGCTTGGTACCGCGGCCTTTGTATTGGGCTGTACCGAAGGACTGGCGCTGCTTGAACGCCAGGAACTCCGCGCGTGCCTCGTCAACGCGCAGCTGGTCCGTCACACTACGCCAGGTTGGATCGATGTCTGAGATTGTGGCGACCATGTCGCCTATGCCGAACAACTCGTTGAAGTCGCTCACGAAGTTCTTCAAGACACCGAAGGGCCTGCTGGTGATCGCGCTCGCGTTGTTGATCCCGCTGGCCGCCGCGCACAGCGGCTTCGCGGTCGTCGCCCCCGGTGTCGCCGCGGCGGCAGTCGCCGCCATGCTCGTCGACGCGCCGATTCTGCGCTATCGCGACAAGGAATGGTCGTTCCCCAGCGGCGCACTGCTCACCGGCCTGCTGGTGGCGATGGTGCTCAGCCCCTTCGGCTCATGGAAGATCGCCGCCATGACCGCCGTGATCGGAGTGCTCAGCAAGTACGTGGTACGCGGACGCTCGGCCAACGTATTCAACCCTGCCGCACTGGCGCTGGTAATCAGCTATTTCGCCTTCGACACGGGGCATTCGTGGTGGGGCGCGCTGCCCGAACTGCCCAGTCTCGCGATCGCCGCGCTGTTCGTGACCGGCGTGTTCATCACCGACCGCGTGAACAAGATGCCGGCGGTGCTGGCGTTTCTCGGTGTGCACTTTCTGCTGTTCACCGTCACCGCGTTCGTGGGCGACCCGGCGAAGGTGGCCGAGCTGTATCGCGAGCCAGACCTGCACGCGGCGCTGTTCTTCGCGTTCTTCATGGTGACCGACCCGCCTACGTCACCTCCCAAGGCGCGTGATCAGATCGTATTCGGCGTGATCACGGCGGTGGTGTCGTATCTGGTGTTCGAGCTGGTGGGCGCGGTGTACTTCCTGCTGGCGGGACTGCTGGTGGCGAACGGGTGGGAAGCGTGGCGGAGGTATCGCGTGCGGGCCTTGCGAACAGCTCAGTAGTCTGAGTTCAGACGGTCAGGTTCAGGCGTCAGATTGTTTATAGTGGTCAGAGTTCACCAGCTGCAGTGCTCGGTTTCGAGAATTTCCTTGGTGACGTGCGCGGCGCCGGATCTGCCGTGCACCCACGCCGCGCCGCCAGTCAAACTCTCGCAACTGCGGACTGAAGTTTGCTGAATTCTGACCACTATAAACAGTCTGACGCCTGAACTCAGTACACTGAATACTGAGTGGTTGCGCAGTTACTGCCGGCAGAGCGGCGCCGCTCCCAGCACCGCGTCCGCTCGCATCGGCACCACCGTGAACTGCTGCACGCGCGCCGGTTCCGTCGGCGCCAGCGTAATGCCAACAGAAAGCGCCCCGTTCGTACACTGCATGCGCCACACGCCGCGCAGCGCGTTCTCGGCCCAAATCTGACCAACGGCTTTGCAGTTACCGCCCACCGCCCTCGACATCTGCTCGATCGCCGCCGCGCGACGCGGGCCGGATTCATCGAGAAAGAGATTCATTGCCGCGATGCTGTCGGCCAGCGGCTGCTTCCACTCCTGCACGAGGCGCGTGACTTGGCTCTGCATGGCCAGCAACACCGGTGCCGGCTGCGGCTCTCGCGCCTTCAGCCCACCACTGCGAGACAGGATCTCGAGTGACTGATCGATCACGCCCGTCCAGCCCGTGTACGTGAGATTGCCGAGCGCGACGATGCCAACACCGTACTCGGGGAGCCAGCGCATCTGCGAGCCGAAGCCGGGGAGTCCGCCGGAGTGCGACACGATATGCGCGAACAGACAGTTCGACGCCGAGCGCAGCCCGTAGGCGTAGCCACCGGCATTCAGTGACAACACGCCGGCGGCGTTGCGCGCGGCCGTGGCGCCGCTGAAGCGCGCGATCTGCTGCATCTCGCGCAGCGACGACCGCTTGAGCACCGGCGACTCGGCGCCGTCGCGTGCTGGCCAGGCGTCGAGCATGAGGGCGACCCAGCGCGACAGGTCGGCGCTGCTGGTGAGCATGCCGCCCATGGCGCCGAATGATCCGTCGGGCAGCGCTGCTTCTTCCAGCCACGCACCGTCCTGCAAGCGGTAGCCGTGCGCCAGGCGATTCGCCGGCACATCGCGCGCTTCCATGGTGGTGGAGGTCATGCCAAGCGGACGCAGCACGCGCTCCTGGATGTAGCGGGCGTACGACATGCCGCTCACGTTCTGCACAATGCGACCGAGAATCGCGAAGCCGAAGTTCGAGTACTCGTACGCCGTGCCCGGCGCGTTGGAGAACGGAATGCCTGATTTGATCATGGCCGACAGCTGCGCATCGGTAGCGGCGAGCTGTTGATCACCCCACGGGTTGTCTTCCGGAAAGCCCGCCGAATGCGACAGCAGATGACGGATCGTGATGCGCGGTGCGTCGCTGGTCGCGTAGCGCATGGCTTTCATTTCCGGCACATAGCGTTCGGCCGGATCATCGAGCGACAACTTGCCGGCATCGCGTAGCTGCAGGATCGAGAGCGCGGTGAAGCTCTTGGTCATCGAGGCAATACGGAACACCGAGCTGGTGTCTACCGCCGCCTTGCTCGGCACCTCGCGCAATCCCAGCGCGGCCACATGCAGCAGTTTGCCGTCGACGATTACGCCGTAGGCGATGCCGGGCACGCGCGAGTTCGTCGCGAAAGCGCGCATCACACTGTCGATCTGCGGCAGCGCGGCGCGCAACTTCGTGACGCGATCGGGGTCGGTGAAACGCGCCGGTGGCGCGATGCTGGACTGTGCCTGTGCTGGCACTGCCGCCGTAGTGATCAAGGCGGCCGACGCGAAGGCGAATTCAGTGAAGGTCGGCGAGAAACGGGGCATGAGCGTTCAAGGGGTCAGCGTTCAAGGGGCGTTCAAGGGGCGTTCAAGGGGTCAGAGTCGTTTTAACCAGTTAAAAGACTCAGAACCCCAGTAACGCGTTAAGGGTACCGGCGGGAGGGTGAGGGCCGCATAGAGGGCCGGCACACGGGGGGGGCGTG
>NZ_JANPLK010000048.1 GCF_031426495.1 Gemmatimonas sp.
CGGTCGGCGACGAGACCGCGCACTCGCGCGCGATATTCTGGAAGTTGACCAGCTCGGTGTCGCCGATTGCCGCGCTGCACAGGAATCCGGAAAACGATGGCATACTGCGCACCAGTGCTTCGGCCGCGATCTCCGAGGTGAGATAGTCATCCACGTACGCCCGAATCATGCGAGGTGGCCGATTGGCGAGGTAGTGCCGCGGTAAGACGCCGTAATTTGCCGCCCGGACGAGGTCGAACCCGCGCCCCAGCTCTGTTGAGACGAATCCGAACAATTCGTACCGCACGGCGCGACTGCCCAGCAGGTTGGCATCACCGCGCCGCAATTTGCGCGCACTGGATCCGCACAGGGCGAAGACGAGCCGCTGATGCTCGATGAGCCAATGGACTTCGTCGAGTAACGCGGGGACTTTCTGGATCTCATCAATGACCGTCAGCGTACCGTGGGCCGCATCACGCAGCTCGTCGCGTAATAGCGACGGCCGCTGCAGATACCGCACGTAGTCGTCGGTGCGCAGCAAATCGATGCGACGCGCGTCGGGGTACCGCGCGGCAAGCACGCTGCTTTTGCCGACCTGTCGTGGCCCCCACAGGAAGAAACTCTCCGTAGGCGTCGGCGGAAGCGGGATGTCACGTGGAACGATTGCTTTAAGTCATCATGATAAACTAAAAGGTCAACATGAAGTGTCCGCATCGTTTTTGCTGAAGAACGATCGTGATGTTCCTCATGCCACGAAGCTGGTAGAACCCGAAGTTCGTGGCGGTGCCGGTACCGGGACGATATCCATGCAGCCGCATCGAACAGCGAATGGCGAGGTCGGCACGATCCGTGGAAACGACTCGAAGGATCTGGTGCTGTGGCACGGCTTCGAGTGCGTTGACTGTGAGGCGCTACTCCTCGCCTGGGCCGTACGAGCGCACGAAGTCCACTTCAAGGCGAAAGGGCCCGTCCTGTCCATCGACCATGTAGAGCCCCACGCCACGAATGCGGGCCACGTCAATCGGGGGGGCGTCCACGGCCTGCCCGAAAATGGTGCTGCGTAGCGCGGTGAACGACACTCGGACCAACGCCCACTCCGCCGAGGTCGAAAATGGCGCGCGACGCGACACGTTGCGTCCGTACATTCGCACTCCGTCGTCGAGCTCGAGCTCGAATTGGCGGCCGCTGCCGCGGACCCGGAGCTCGATGCCCACCTGACCGGCCAGGTCCGCCGCACGCGGCGCCCGCACGGAAGTAAAGCCGCCACCCTGCGTCACCAGCGTTCCAGTGAAGCGGAGAGTGCCGTCCGCGACCGACACGAAGCCCGCAGAGCGGCCTCCCATGACCCCGTCGTTGACGACGTTCCAATCCGCCTCGTCGGCGCGGTCGAACGCAAAGATCGTCACAGGTACCGGTTCCGCTGGGGGACGCTTGTGGGGCCTCGCGTCTGCGCCAAGCACCAACAGCAGGGAAGGCAGTACCAGCAGTCGCGCATGAACGAGACGCCGTGTCGACGTGCGGCGGGATGTGCTGTCTGCATCGGGCATGGCCGTCCTTGTTGTGAGAGTCCGGCGAGAAACCGTCGCCAGGCTGACGGAGTTCCATCGTCGCGTCCGAGCAACAGGAGCATCACGACGAGCGGCACGCTGGCGCTCGCGTTGGCGCAGGGCGAGGAGTATGATCTCGATGGCCGTTGGCCTCCCGATGTGCACTGATACCTCTACTCAAGACGGCGCAATGACCGCTCGTCCAGCGCGTTTCATCCGGTGCTCCACGCTTGCCGCGCTCGCGTTTGGTGCACTGGGGCTCAATGCCTTCGGCACGCAGCTTCAGGCGCAGAACCCCCCGGCGGCCGCGACCCCGCCGACGCCACAAGCCGAGCCACCGCTGCAGTGGCATGACGTAACGCAATGGGGAGTCGAGGGACGCGGCTGGCCTGACTTGGAGCGCAAGCGGTGGTTCGACCGCTTTCCTGCCCTGGCAGAAGCCACCGTGACGCCGGCGGTCTGGTCGTTGAGCCGTCACAGCGCCGGAATGCTCGTCCGGTTCAAAACGAATGCCGATAACATCTGGGCGAACTACACGTTGTTCAGCGAGCGCATTGCCCAGGCCAACATGACGGCGATCGGGATGAGTGGACTCGATCTCTACGCGCGCGACGATGCAGGAAAATGGCGTTGGGTCGGCGTGACACGCCCAGCGGCCAAAGTGGTTCGCCAGAGCATCGTCGGGCGGTTGGCGCCGGGCACGCGCGAGTATGCGATCTACCTGCCGCTGTACAACGGCATCGACAGCCTGTCGATCGGCGTCCCGCCCGGGTCGACGTTCGAGCGGCTGGCGCCTCGCACCGAGAAGCCGATCGTGTTCTACGGCACGTCGATCACACACGGCGCCAGCGCGTCTCGCCCTGGTATGGCCCATGTGGCCATTCTCGGGCGTCGACTCGATCGACCCGTGGTGAATCTCGGGTTCTCGGGCAACGGCCGCATGGACGCCGCGGTCGGCGACCTGCTGGTGAAGATCGACGCGGCGGTATACGTGATCGACTGCCTGCCCAACATGAACGCCGACAGCGTAACGCTGAAATGCGTGCCATTGGTGAAGCAGATTCGTGCCGCGCGCCCCACGACACCCATAGTGCTGGTGGAGGATCGCCGGCAGACCAATTCGTGGATCCTGCCGGCGCTCACCAAGTTCCACACCGACAATCATGCCGCGTTGCGTGCGTGCCTGGCCGCTCTACAGAAGGACGGCATCAAAGGTCTCTACTATCTCGCCGGCGACGATCTGCTCGGCGACGATGCCGAGGCCGCGACGGATGGGTCGCATCCGAGCGACCTCGGGATGGTGCGGCAGGCAGACCGGTTCGAGCCCGTGCTGCGAAAGGCGCTCGCCGGGAAGAAGTGACGGCGACTCGGTGCCAATGCTTGCCGATCGCACGTCGCTGACCGATCTGGGAATACTGCCTGACGCCTCCGGCAGCTGGCCACTTGGGGCCTGGTTCGACAGCACGCACGCGCGGCCGGCGCATCAGGCGCTCAAGCGCCTCATCGCTACACCGCTCGGCGACATCGAAAGCATTCGCGCGCGGCAGACATTGCTGCCGCAGCTTGTGCCGGTATCCAAACAGGTAGCGTGGGCTGAACTGCAATCGCTCGCAAGCCAAGTCGAGCGCTTTCTCGCGTCAAACTACGAGATCGTTCCAGCCCGGCTGATGTCGCGCGCGCTGCTCGCCGTTCGGCTCCATGATGTAATCGCGCACGTGGCGCAGGAACTGCGAGCCGTGGACAGCCTGCTCGTGCTCAGTGAGCAGGTGTACGCGCGCATCTCGACCATCTCCGGCGATCCGGCGTTCACTGCCGTGGTGTCCGCGTTCGAGTCAGCGGTGCAGGATGGGCGGCGAGACGTGCTTCGCAATGCGGTAGCGCGTGACAATACCCTCGCACTGGCAGGCGTCGATGCGATGGTGCGGGGCCGACCGCCGCAGGAGGACAACGGCGATGATGTTCCCATGCGTGATTTGCTTGGCGCGCTCGTGGCGGCCATCTGGCAGCTCGATGCCTTCTGTTCGCTTGCGACGGCGTCCGCTTCGGTTGGTGGCGTGATGCCGCGGATTGCTCCGCGCGGAACTGCGGTGCTCGAATTCGAAGGCTTATGCCACCCGCTCCTGCGCAATGGTACTCGCAATGACGTGCTGCTTGCAGGCGATGAGCGCGTGCTGTTCCTGACGGGCCCGAACATGGCCGGCAAGAGCACGCTGCTTCGCGCCATTGGCATCGCGGTCTATTGTGCGCATCTCGGGATGGCCGTCTCGGCGCAGGCGGCGTGTGTACCGCTGCACGATCAACTGATCGTGTCAATAACCGTGCGCGACAATCTTCAGCGGGGAGAGAGCCTGTATCTCGCGGAGATCCGACGCGTGCGCACGATCGTCGAGGCTGCGGACCGGGGCGACGCCGTGCTTGCGATTTTCGACGAGGTGTTTCGCGGCACCAACATCAAGGACGCAACGCAGGCGACCACGCTGCTCGTCGATGGTCTGGCACGGACCGCGCATGGATCGTTCGTGATCGCTTCGCACCTCTCAGAGGTCGCCGAGCTGCGAGCGGACAGCGTCGGCGTGACATGCCGGTGTATGCAGGTAGACACAATCGGCGACGAACTTCGCTTCACCTATCTGATGCAACGCGGGATATCTGACGTCCACCTCGGTATGGTGCTTCTGGATGCCGAGGGGGTGGGGCCGATGCTGCGACGCATGGCGGCCGGGTAGTTGGACGATGGTTTCCCCCAACGGTTGGATCTACTGATGCCCAAGCTCTTCCATGCAACGCTGCTCTCGTCGATGTTCTCGTCGCTGCTCATGGCGGCGTGCATCATGCTTCCGCTGTCCCCACTCCGTGCGCAAAACGTGGCAGAGACGTCCGACTCCGCGTCCGAGCGGGTCGTGCGCGCATTCCTTGATGCCTACGCGAAGCGAGACCTTCCGGCGATGGGCAAGCATGTCGCCGATGACATCTCGTGGATGACGGCCGGAATCGACTCCATCGTGCGGCCCTATTTCCGTGGCAAGGTCGCTTTTGATTCGTCGCTGCGGACGGTGTTCAACCAGCCCGTTGACGGCGTGGTCTCGCTGAAGTCGGTGACGACCGTCGGGCCGTGGCTTGCCGCGCACTGGCGAAGCGAAAGGAAAGGGCCCAATGGTACTTCGACCACCATGTCGTTGATGGTGTTCGAGGTGCGGCGCGGGCAGATTCGGCGGATCTGGCAATACCCGCCGTGGAATCACTCGTCCTTTCAGTTGCCCGGCGCACCGTAGCCGGACGCCGCTTCCAGCGGCGCTGCCCGGCGCGGAAGCGGCAGCAGCAGGGAGGCGCCCCCGCGTGCCGAACTTGTGAACGAGCGTGCCTCCCTCTTGCGCGGCAGCCCCAACCGCATGAATGTCGGCACGATGGCGCCCGCAGCGCGCGTATGTCGCGCGTTCGAAGTCGTCTCCAACGCTCCGCAACCCATGCGACGATTCATCTCCGCGGCGTTCCTGCTTCTCGTTCCGTTCACGATACGGGCACAGAGTCCCGCGCTGCTCGTGTCGTCCGCTCCCGACAGCATCCGCATCGGCATCAATCGCGTCTTCGCGACCTGGACTGCCACCGACGGGCCGGGTTGCGCGGTGGCCGTATCGCGTGACGGACGCATTGTGCACCAGAACGGCTATGGCATGGCGAACCTCGAAACCGGTACGCCAATCACGCCGGCATCCGTCTTCCATCTCGCGTCGGTATCGAAGCAGTTCACTGCGGCGTCCATCATGCTGCTCGCCCGCGACGGCAAGCTCTCGCTCGACGACGACATCCGGAAACATCTCCCGGAACTGCCCGACTACGGGCATCGCATCACGATCCGGCACCTGCTGCGGCACACGAGCGGGCTGCGCG